>JAFIEN010000068.1 GCA_020832515.1 Rubellimicrobium sp.
GGGGGGGGTTCCCCCCGCCCCACCTAACGCTAAATTGTGCGGGGCGGGGTCTCCCCCGCCGCGCCCCGTCACTTCACGTCGAACCGGTCGGCATCCATGACCTTCACCCAGGCCGCGACGAAATCCGCCACGAACTTGGCCCCGGCGTCCGACTGGCCATAGACCTCGGCCAGCGCCCGCAGTTGCGAGTTCGAGCCGAAGATCAGGTCCACCCGCGTGGCGGACCACTTCGCCGTCCCGCTGGCCCGATCGCGGCCCTCGAAGACGTCGCCCGCTTCCGAGACCGGCGACCATTCCGTCCCGATATCCAGCACGTTCACGAAGAAGTCGGTCGTCAGCGCTCCGGTCCGATCCGTGAAGACGCCATGCGCCGCACCGGCGTGGTTCGCGCCCAGCACCCGCAGGCCGCCCACCAGCACCGTCATCTCGGGCGCGCTCAGCCCCAGAAGCTGCGCGCGGTCCACCAGCATCGCCTCGGCCGAGGTGGCGAAGGCCTGTTTCTGGTAGTTGCGGAACCCGTCTGCCTGCGGCTCGAGCACCTCGAAGCTTTCCACATCGGTCTGCTCCTGCGACGCATCGGTCCGGCCCGGCGTGAAGGGCACGGCCACCGCATGACCGGCCGCCTTGGCCGCCTCTTCGACGCCTACATTGCCCGCCAGCACGATCAGATCGGCCAGCGACACCTTCTTGCCGCCCGCGGCACCCGCGTCGAACCCGGCCTTGATGCCTTCGAGCACGCCCAGAACCTTGGCAAGCTTCGCAGGCTCGTTCACCTCCCAGTCCTTCTGCGGGGCCAGCCGGATGCGCGCGCCATTGGCACCGCCCCGCTTGTCGGACCCCCGGAAGGTCGAGGCCGAGGCCCAGGCGACCGAGACCATCTCGGACACCGACAGGCCCGATGCGGCGATCTGCGCCTTCAGCGCGTCGATATCGGCGGCATCCACCAGCGGATGATCGACCGCGGGCACCGGATCCTGCCAGATCAGCTCTTCTTCCGGCACTTCCGGCCCCAGATAGAGCGGCTTCGGCCCCATGTCGCGGTGGGTCAGCTTGAACCAGGCCCGCGCGAAGGCATCGGCGAATTCGTCCGGGTTCGCGTGGAAATGGCGCGAGATCGGCTCGTAGATCGGGTCCATCCGCAGCGACATGTCGGCCGTCGTCATCATCGGCGCGTGGCTGATCGACGGATCATGCGCATCGGGGATCATGTGCTCGGGCGCGACATCCTTTGCCCGCCACTGCCACGCCCCGGCGGGGCTTTTAACCAGTTCCCAGTCATAGCCGAACAGCACGTCGAAATAGCCCATGTCCCATTTCGTGGGGTTGGGTTTCCACGCGCCCTCGATGCCCGAAGTCGTGGTGTGGATGCCTTTGCCGGTGCCGAAGGCATTGATCCAGCCAAGGCCCATCTCCTCGATCGGCGCCCCTTCCGGCTCGGGGCCGACCAGCGCGGCATCACCCGCACCATGCGCCTTGCCGAAGGTATGCCCGCCCGCGACCAGGGCGACGGTCTCGTAATCGTTCATCGCCATGCGGGCAAAGGTCTCGCGTACGTCGCGGCCCGAGGCGACGGGATCGGGCTTGCCGTCCGGTCCTTCGGGGTTGACATAGATCAGGCCCATCTGAACGGCTGCCAGCGGGTTGTCGAGCTCGCGCTCGCCCCGGTAGCGGCTGCCCGGCTTGTCCGAAGTAGCAAGCCATTCGCCCTCGGCGCCCCAGTAGATGTCCTCTTCCGGCTCCCAGACATCGGCGCGGCCACCGGCGAAGCCGAAGGTCTTGAAGCCCATCGATTCGAGCGCGACGTTGCCCGCCAGGATCATCAGGTCGGCCCAGGAAATGCGGTTGCCGTATTTCTGCTTGATCGGCCACAGCAGGCGGCGCGCCTTGTCGAGGTTGCCGTTGTCGGGCCAGGAGTTCAGCGGCGCGAAACGCTGCGTCCCGCTGGTCGCACCCCCGCGCCCGTCGCCGGTGCGATAGGTCCCGGCGCTGTGCCAGGCCATGCGAATGAACAGGCCGCCGTAATGGCCCCAGTCGGCGGGCCACCAGTCCTGGCTTTCGGTCATCAGCGCGTGAAGATCCTTCTTCAGCGCGTCATAGTCGAGCTTCTGGAATTCTTCCGCATAGCTGAAATCCGGCCCCATCGGATTGGAAAGCGCCGTATTCTGGTGCAGGATCCGCAGGTTGAGCTGGTTGGGCCACCAGTCGCGGTTCGAGCGCACTCCGGATTTCGCCTGCGCGCCCACCCCGTGCATCACCGGGCATCTGGCTTCGTCGTTACCGTCCATGGTCATCTCCGATCTGGGTTGCCGTATCGAAGGAAGGCCTTGGCCGGACTTTGCGCCCGGCCGCTCCCCCCGATTTCTGGAATCGTTCTAGCATTGTCCGGTGATTAGTTTAAGTTGGATTTTCTGATAGGCGCGATAAGGTGGGCTTATGCAGACACTGACCCTGAAACAGCTTCGCTATGTCGATGCGCTCGCACGTCAGGGCCATTTCGGCCGCGCGGCAGAGCTGTGTTCGGTCAGCCAGCCCGCGCTGTCCATGCAGATCCGCGATCTCGAGGCGGCCCTTGGCACCGACCTGTTCGAACGCGGCGCGCGCGAGGTTCGGCTGACCCAGTTCGGCGAGGCCTTCTCGGCCCGCGCGCGCGAGATCCTGCGCGCGGTCGAGGATCTGGGCGATCTGGCCCGCGCCGCACAGGGCGCGCCACTGGCCGGGCGGCTGCGGCTGGGGATCATCCCGACCGTTGCCCCCTATCTGCTGCCCCGGATCATCTCGAACCTTGTCCGCGACCATGCCGGCCTTGATATCCATGCGCGCGAGACGATCACCCCCCGCCTGCTCGAAGAGCTGGCGGACGGGCGGCTGGATGCGGCGATCGTCGCATTGCCCGCCTCGGAACCCTCGCTGACCGAGGTCGAGCTTTTCGCAGAGGAATTCCTGCTGGTCCGCCCCGCCTCGGAGGCGAACCGTCCCGTGCCCAGCGCCGAGAGCCTGCGCGAGATGCACCTGCTGCTTCTGGAAGAGGGGCATTGCTTCCGCGACCAGGCGCTGGAGTTCTGCACGATGACGGCCCGCAGGCCGCAGGAGGTGATGGACGGAAGCTCGCTGACCACGCTGGTGCAGATGGTGGGTGCGGGCATCGGCGTCACGCTGATCCCCGAGATGGCCGTGGCGCTTGAGACCCGTCTGGCCACCGTCTCGATCGCGCGGTTCGCGCCCCCGCGCCCGACCCGGCGGATCGGCATGGTCTGGCGGCGCACAAGTCCGCTGTCGCGGCAACTGGCGCTTGTCGCCGAATCCGTGCGCATGGCGGCGGCTGAACTGGGACTGGGATTGGGCGATGCGAAAGGGCCGGGGCTTGCGGGGGCGGCGCAATGACCGCGCCGCCGCGCCTGTCGCGGGCCGCGCTGATCGCCCGGATCGCCCGGGACCCCGCCTCGGTCATCGTGATCGAGGCACCGGCCGGAACGGGCAAGAGCTGGCTTCTTCGGGACATTGCCGCGGGGGCGGCCATCTGGACCGCGGCCGGGACACCGACCCAGGGCCATGCGGTGTGGGACATTCCTGCAGTGGCGCAATCCGATGCCCTGCCCGACCGCCCTGGCAGGATCGTGCTGGCCAAGCGGCCCGAGACGGCGGTGCCCGGCCTTGCCCGGGCCGAGGTCTATGGGCGGGTCAGCCGCTATCGCGGCGATGACCTGCTGTTTTCACCTTCCGAGATCGGCCCGGCCCTTCATGCGGCGACCGGCGGCTGGGCCTGCCTGATCCCCGCAGCCGCCGGCCGGGACCGGGCCATGGCCGCAGCGGACCGGGCCATGGTCGATTTCCTGCGCGACGATATCCTGCGCCCCCTTCCCTCGGTCCAGCTTGTCGCGCTTGAACTGCTTCTGTCCGGCAAGGGCCAACGGCTGGCCGCCGAGACCCTGCGCGGCCTGCCCTTCGTCACCGATGCGACGCATCCGCTGCCCGCGCCGCTGGCCGCCGCCCGCCCGCATCTGGACCATGCCCTCGCCGATCTCTTGCGCGACCGCGCCACCGATCCGGTGCAGGCCCGCGCCATCGCCACGGCCCATGCAGGCTTTGGCCAGATCCCGCAGGCGCTGGCCATTTTCCAGTCGATCGGCGCATGGCAGGCTGCGCTTGACACGTTGAAATCCGCGGGCGGGCCGTTCTACATCCACCGTTTCGGCCCCGAGGCCTTCGACAGGATGCTGGCGGGCTTTCCGCCCGACCTTGCCGCCGATGAGGAAATGCTGGTCCTGTGCCGCGCCGTGCAGGCGGTCAAGCGGGGCGAGGTGCCGCTGACCCGGCGCATCCTGATCGACCGCTACGGACCGCTGGCCGAGGAAAGCTTCGAGGTGATCGGCCGGCGCGACCTCTTTTCGCTCGATTTCCGCTTCATCCGGCTGCTGCTGCAGACATGGGAGGATTTCGACATCCATCCCCGCTACCTCGAACTCGCCTACCGGCTTCTGGCCGAGCTTGGCGCGCCGGACGATCTGCGACGGGGATCCTTCTACAACGCCGTTCTTGAATTCTACATGCGCGCGCGCCGCTTTCCCGAGGCCGAGGACACCGCGATCCGGGCCGCGAACCACTTTGAACGGGCCGATATCCCGATCCTGTCCTTCTACATCGACCTGCACCGGGGCGTGATCCATTTGATGACGGGCAATCCCGCCGCAGCGGCCAAACGGGCCGATGCCGCCGCCGTCCATCTGGCACGCGCAGGCTATGACAGCCCGGGCGACGCGCGTATCCTGGCCATGCTGCGCGCCTGCATCGCCTTTGAACAGGGCGAGGCGGAACCGCTGACCCGGTTCCTGTCGCTCGACCTCGACAGTTTCGCGCAGGGCGAGATCTGGCCCTCGATGATCGAGCTGATCCTGATCTACGGCAGTCAGGCCCAGTCCGAACATTTCTCGGTCATGGCCGCGCGCGGGTTCCTTGATCGCTGGCGCGTGACCGAGGCGCGCTCGGCCCAGTTCGGCACGATGATCGACATCCGCGAGATCACGCTTCTGCAAAGCGCCAACCGCTGGCAGGAAGCGCTGGCCAGGGCCGCCGCCCTGCCCCTGCCGATCACCCAGTCCTTCGTCGAAGGCGCAGGCGAGGGGCTGGCCACGCTTTCGGACCGCGACGAGGTGGCCCTTGCCCTTGTGTGGCTGCGTCATCTGGCCCAGCACGATCCCGGGCGGGCGGGGTTGGACAGGCTTCTGGGGCATATGGCGGACAACCCCCATCTGACCCATCGTCAACGGGTCGGGGTCGAGCTTTGGTCGGCGCGGACCTTGCGCCGCCAGCGCCGCCTTGCCGAGGCCGAAGCACGCTTGCGCCAGACACTGGAAACCGTCGCACGTCTGGGCACCGTCGCGTCCCTGGGCGAGGAGCGGGCCTTTCTGGCCGAGCTGACCGGCACGCGGAAGCTGCGCGAAAGCCTTGCCCGGTCCGACGCGATCCGCCGGATCCTGCGGCACGTCGCGGACAGCGGGCCCGGGCGCGCAAGGCGGGGGCAGGCACATGGATTGTCGCGGCAGGAAACACGCATCCTGAACGCCCTGGCCGAGGGGGCGACGAACAAGGCCATCGCCAACCTCATGGGGCTGAGCGAGGCCACGGTGAAGTTTCACCTTGGCAACCTCTACCGCAAGCTGGGCTGCAACACCCGGCGCGAGGCGGTGGCCGCGGCTCAGGCGCTGCGCCTTGTTGCGTGACGCTGCGTCAGGATAGCGCCAAAACCTATCCGTATTGCGCAAAAACCTATCCGTCTTGCCCATTGCCGCAGCGCCGCCCCTGCCCGATCCTTTCGGCCGGAGGGGCCCGTCTGAACGGCCCCCGGCTGCTCATGACAGGGGAAAGACATGACCACGCGATTTCTGACGACGACTGCGGCTGCCGCGCTTGCGGTGGCGTTTCTAGGGGCGGGCACTGCCTCGGCCCAGAATGTGGTGACCAAGAACACGGTCCAGATCTTCAGCTCGATCGACCCGGCCAAGATCAGCGACTACACCGATTACATGGCCAGCGTGAACCTGTACGACGGCCTTGTGACCGTCGACAGCGCGGGCAACCTTGTTCCCGAACTGGCCGAAAGCTGGGTCGTTTCGGATGACGCGACCTCGGTCACCTTCACGATCCGCGCGGACGCGCATTTCTCGGACGGAAGCCCGGTCGAGGCCAAGGACGTGGTCTATTCCTTCGAGCGCCTGCTGCGCATCAACCAGGGCCCCGCCAACCTGTTCGCCGGGGTCGTCGAGTCGGGCAACGTCGTGGCCGAGGATGACAAGACCGTCACCTTCACCCTGTCGCAGACCTTCGCACCTTTCATGGCGACCGTGCCGTCGCTGCGGATCCTGAATTCGGAAGTCGTGATCGAGAACGAAGGCGATGACGACGGGCAGACCTTCCTTGCCACCAATGTCGCGGGTTCCGGCCCATATCTGCTGGACAGCTGGGATCGCGGCTCGCGGATGATCGTGAAGCGCGACCCGAACTACTACCGGGGCTGGCACGAAGGCGCCATCGACGAGGTGCGCTGGATCGTCACCAATGACGACGCAACGGTGCGCGCCATGGCCGCTTCGGGCGAACTGACCATGACCTCGCCCTACCAGTCGCCCGACACCTACGAGGCGCTGGCTGCCATGGGCCGCTTCCGCGTGGACAGCCAGCCGACCTCGACCGCCTTCTACCTGAAGCTCAACAGCCAGCTCGCGCCCACCGATGACGTGCATATCCGCCGCGCCATCGCATTCGCCGTGGATTTCGAGACGGTGCAAGAGGTCATCTTTCCGGGCGAGCACATGACCACCGTGCTGCCCGAAGCAGGCTTCACCGCCTTCCATAACGGCGATGTCGAAGGTCCGTCCTTCGATCTCGAGCGGGCGGCGGCAGAGGTGGCGCTGTCCTCCTATGCGGGCGAGCCGATCCCGATCACGCTGGCCCATGTGGCGGGCACGCTCTTTCAGGAAGAGATCGCGCTGATGCTGCAGGCCCATCTCGAGATGCTGGGCTTCGTCGTCACTCAGCAGACCGACCCATGGAACCGCGTGACCGAGATTGCCGGATCGGTCGAGACGACGCCGAACGTGAACCAGATCTTTTTCGGGCCGACCTATCCCAGCCCGGATTCGATGTTCTTCACCCAGTATCACTCGGATGCGGCGGGCACCTGGGCCAGCATGGAATGGCTGCAGGATCCCGAGGTAGACGCCCTGATCGACGCCGCCCGCGCCACTGGCGATGTCGACGAGCAGGCCGAGATCTACAAGGAACTTCAGGTCCGGCTGGACGAACACATGGTCTCGGTCCCGCTGCTGGCGCAGACGATCCAGCATGCGATGGACGACTGCCTGATCGGCTTCGAGGCCGTGCCGATGATGAGCTTCGATTACGACTTCTCGCGCTACACCTGGACCTGCTGAGGTCCCGCGCGGTCCCGCATCTGATGCGGGGCCGCCCCCCGTTCCCTTTCGCATCGTTCCGCACCTGCCCCAGCGGCAGGTCCGGTGACCCATTCCTAGGCAGGCGGGTGCAATGGAGTTTCTGGCCTTTCTGACACGCCGCGTCCTGTGGTCGGTGCTTGTGCTTTTCGGCCTTTCCATCGTGATCTTCACCATCGCCCGGATCGTTCCCGGCGATCCCGCCCGCATGGCCCTTGGCCCCCGCGCCAGCGCCGATCAGGTGGCCGCGCTGCAACAGACACTCGGCCTCGACCGCCCCATGTGGGAACAATACGGGTTGTTCCTGACGGGCCTGTCGCAGGGTGATCTGGGGCGGTCGCTGCTGACGGCGCAATCGGTGAACGTGGATATCGCCCGCACATTCCCCGCGACGTTCGAACTGGTTCTCTGCACCATCCTTCTGGCCTTCATCCTTGGCGTGCCCCTTGGCGTCGCCGCCGCTCGGTGGAAGGATCGATGGCCCGACAACCTTGTCCGGGCGCTGGCGATCTTTTCCGCTGTGACACCCACCTTCTTCCTTGCGCTCTTGCTGCAGATCCTTGCCGGATATGTGCTCAACATCCTGCCCACTACGGGCCGACTGCCGGCCAGCATGTCGTTCAATGCCGATGTGACCGGCCTTCTCCTGATCGACAGCCTGATCCGGGGCCGGCTCGATGTCTTTGGCGAGGCGATCCGTCACCTGATCCTGCCCGTCATCGCGCTGGGGGCCGCGACCATGGGCCAGATCGCCCGCATCACGCGCGCCAGCATGATCGACGTCAGCCGTCAGGACTATATCGAGGCCGCCCGCGCCTTCGGCGTGCCCGACCGGTTGCGGATGTTCAAATACATGCTGCGCCCCGCCTTCGTGCCGCCCCTTACGATCACCGGGCTCGAGTTCGCCTCGCTGATCGGCAATGCCTTCGTGGTGGAACTCATCTTTTCCTGGCCCGGAATGGCATCTTACGGGATCCGCGCGATCACCCAGAAGGATCTGAACGCCATCATGGGCGTGGTCATGGTCTCGGGCGCGTTCTTCGTTCTGGTGAACCTTCTGATCGACGTTCTGGTGGGCGTGGTCGATCCGCGCGTGCGCATCCGGGGGAAACGGGCATGAGCCTTGGAACCGAACAGGAGGCGCTGTCGAACGCCTGGCAGAACTGGTTCCGCTTCTCGCGCAACCCCACGGCGGTGATCGGGGCGATCATCGTGATCACCGGCGTCATGCTGGCGATCCTTGCGCCCTATATCACGCCCTATCCCGACCATGTCGGCGCGGTGGTGGATTTCCGCAACCGCCATCAGCCCCCCTCGGCCGACCACTGGTTCGGCACCGACAATGTGGGCCGCGACATCTTTACCCGGGTGATCTTCGGTCTGCGCATCTCGCTTCTGCTGGCGGTCGTGGTCCTCAGCATCGCGATCCCCGTCGGCGTGATCCTTGGCCTTCTGGCGGGTTATTTCGGCGGCTGGGTCGAGGTCGTGATCATGCGCATCACCGATATCGCGCTGGCGATCCCGCCCCTTGTCATGGCGCTGGCGGTCGCGGCCGTGCTCTCGCCGTCGCTGGTGAACTCGATGCTGGCCATCTCGCTCTTGTGGTGGACCTGGCATACGCGGCTGATCTATTCGATCACGCGCCAGCTTCGGACACAGGAATTCGTCGAGGCGGCCGAGACGCTGGGCGCCTCGAAGGCCCATATCCTCTTCCGCGAGATCCTGCCCAATTGCGTCTCGGCCATCGCGGTCAAGACCTCGCTGGACGCGGGTTTCGTCATCCTGATCGGGGCGGCGCTGTCGTTCCTTGGCCTCGGCATCCAGCCGCCCACGCCCGACCTTGGCACGATGGTGGCGCAGGGCGCGTCCTTCCTGCCTGATTACTGGTGGCAATCCGTGCTGCCGGGTTCGGCGATCCTGATCCTTGCGCTTGGGTTCAACCTGCTGGGCGACGGGCTTCGCGACCTCTTCGATGTGGAGGACGTGCGATGAGCGCGCTTCTTTCGGTCGAACGGCTGTCGGTCAGCTTCACCACCTACGGGCGGCGGACACAGGTGCTGCATGATGTCTCGCTGAACGTGCCGGAAGGGGCGCAGATCGCGCTGGTGGGGGAAAGCGGGTCGGGCAAGTCGGTGACGATGAAGACGATCATGGGCATTCTGCCCATCCCGCCCGCGAAGATCGAAGGTGGCCGCATCCTGTTCGAGGGGCGTGATCTTCTGACCATGCCGGAACGTGACCGCCTGCGCCTGCGCGGTACGGCGATGAGCATGGTGTTTCAGGATCCGATGTCCTCGCTCAACCCTGTCTTCACCATTCAGGACCAGCTCGGCACGATCCTCAAATATGCCGACCGTCGACTGGGCCGCGATCGCGACAGGCGGGGGCGGTATGCCCGCATCCTCGAGGTGCTGGGACAGGTGCGGATGCGCGATCCCGAACGGGTGGCACGGTCCTTTCCGATCATGCTGTCGGGCGGCATGCGCCAGCGCATCCTGATCGCCATGGCGCTATTGTCGGAGCCGCGCCTTCTCATCGCGGATGAACCCGGCACCGCACTGGATGTGACGACGCAGGCGCAGATCCTGAAGCTGCTCAAGGACCTGGTGACCGAGAACCGCCTTGCCCTGTTGATGATCACCCACAACCTTGGCGTGGTGCGCGAAACCTGCGGCTACACCTATGTCATGAACAAGGGTCGCATCGTGGAACATGGCCAGACCCAGTCCATCTTCGACGCGCCCCGCGAGGAGTACACCCGCAGCCTGATCGCCGCCGTCCCGCGCCTGACCGGGAGGGACGCATGACCGCGCCCCCCGTTCTGGAACTGCGCGACCTGCGCAAGGTCTTTCCCGTAAAGGGCAGCTTCGGCCGCGTCACGGGCGAGGTGCGCGCGGTCGACGGCGTGTCGCTGACCATCCCGCAGGGGCAGGTCTATGGGCTTGCGGGCGAAAGCGGGTCGGGCAAGTCCACCATCGCCCGGATGATCATGGGGCTGGCGGAACCCACAAGCGGCGACATCCTGCTGGACGGCGTGTCGATCCTCGGGCGGCAGGCCAGTCTGGCACATCGGCAGCGCGTGCAGATGGTCTTCCAGAACCCCGGTGCCTCGCTCAACCCCCGGCGCACGGTGGGCCAGTCGATCCGAGTGCCGCTGGATGCGCATGGGGCCTCGGGCGACCGGCGCCGCCGCGTGGGCGACCTTCTCGACATGGTGCAACTGCCCCGCCATTTCGCCGACCGTTATCCGCACGAGCTTTCCGGCGGACAGAAACAGCGCGTCGCCATCGCGCGCGCGCTGGCGGTGGAGCCGCGATTGCTGGTGCTGGACGAACCCACCTCGGCGCTGGACGTGTCGGTGCAGGCGCGGGTGATCGAACTGCTGGAAAGCCTCGTGGCCGACCTTGGCCTCACCTACCTTTTCATCAGCCATGACCTCTCGCTCATGCGCAACTTCGCGCAAACGGTCGGCGTTCTCTATCTGGGCAAGATCGTGGAAACCGGCCCCGTGGCGCAGGTGTTCCGCGCGCCGCAGCATGACTACACCCGGCTTCTCCTTGCCTCTGTCCCGGTCATCTCGGCCGAGGAAGAGGCGATGCGCCCCGTCATCCCCCTCATCAACGGCGAGATTCCCACCGCCGAAGACCTTCTCGCCCTGCGTGAGCAGGCAAATCTCAAGGAAGCAAAGACATGATCCGCATCGGAATCGACGTGGGCGGCACCAATACGGATGCCGTTCTGATGAACGGAACGCAGGTGCTGGCCGGTGTGAAGGCCGCGACCAGCTCTGACGTGATGACCGGCGTGGTCGAGGCGCTGCGCAAGGTGCTGGAGGCCGCGGATATGGGCGCGGACAAGGTGGATGTGGTGATGATCGGCACCACGCATTTCACCAACGCCGTCGTCCAGCGCCGCGACCTTGCCCAGACCGCCGCCGTGCGCCTGTGCCTGCCCGCCACGGCCAGCCTGCCGCCGATGGTCGACTGGCCCGAAGACCTGCGCGAGGTGATCGGCAACCATTGGTGGCTGGCCCATGGCGGCAACGAATTCGACGGGCGGGTGATCTCGAAGCTCGATGCGGACGAGTTGCGCGGCATCGCCGCCGAGATCCGCGCCAGGGGCATCCGGTCGGTCGCCATCACATCCGTCTTTTCCCCCGTCTCGACCGAGTTCGAGCGTGAGGCCGGCCAGATCCTGGCCGAGGCCCTGCCCGAGGCGCATATCACGCTGTCGTCCGACATCGGCCGGATCGGCCTCCTAGAGCGCGAGAATGCGGCAATCATGAACGCCTGCCTGCGCGACCTGTCGCGCGAAGTGGTGCAAGCCTTCCGGGGCGCATTGCGCGACGTGGGCTTTACCGGGCGGTTCTACCTGACCCAGAACGACGGCACGCTGATGGATGCCGATTTCGCCGAACGCTTCCCGGTTCTGACCTTCGCCTCGGGCCCCACCAACTCGATGCGGGGGGCGGCCTTCCTGTCGGGCGTCAAGGATGCCATCGTGGTGGATATCGGCGGGACCACCTCGGACGTGGGGTCCTTGCAGAAGGGCTTTCCCCGGCAGGCCACCGTCGCGGTCGAGGTGGGGGGCGTGCGAACCAACTTCCGCATGCCCGACGTCTTCTCCATTGGCCTCGGCGGCGGCTCGCTGGTCGTGGATGGCCCCGATGGCGTGACGGTCGGGCCGCGCTCGGTGGGCTACAAGATCGTGACCGAGGCGCTGATCTTCGGCGGCCAGACCCTGACCACGTCCGACGTCGTGGTGGCCGAAGGCGATGCCGATCTGGGCGACAAGGCCAAGGTGGCGCATCTGACCCCCGACCTGATCCGCCGCGCACGCAACCGGATCGCCTTCATGCTCGAGGATTGCGTGGAACGCGCCCGGATCTCGGCCGATCCCTTGCCGGTGATCGTGGTCGGCGGCGGGACGATCCTCGTCGAAGGGCCTATCGCGGGGCTCGAGCTGATCAAGCCCGACCATTTCGCCGTGGCAAACGCCGTGGGTGCTGCCATCGCGCAGGTCAGCGGAGAGGTGGACCGCGTCTATGCCCTTGCGGACATGACGCGCGAGGCGGCACTGAACGATGCCAAGGCGCAGGCCACCGCCGCCGCCGTTGCCGCCGGTGCGCGCGAGGACACGATCGAGATCGTGGACGTCGAGGATGTGCCGCTGGCCTACCTTCCCGGCAATGCGACGCGGGTCCGCGTCAAGGCGGTGGGGGAACTTCATGTTGGATGATGGACGCTACCCGCTGACAGAAGCGGACCTGCTGCCCTTGTCCATCGGGGCCGCACTTCTGGGCACGGGCGGAGGTGGCAACCCTTATGTGGGGATGCTGCGGTCGCGCGAACTCTTGCGCAAGGGGGCGACGGTCGATGTGCTGCCGCTCGATGCGCTGCCCGACGACGCCTGGGTGGGCGAGGTGGGCGGGATCGGTGCGCCTGTCGTGGGCGTGGAGAAGATCGAACAGGGCGAGGAATGCTACCGCGCCATGCGCGCGGTCGAGGATGTGGCGGGCGTGAAGATGTCGGCCCTCATCTGCGCCGAGATCGGCGGGGCCAATTCCATGGAGCCCGTCATCACGGCGGCGCAGGCGGGCCTGCCGGTGTTGGACGGCGACGGGATGGGCCGGGCGTTCCCCGAGGTGCAGATGACCACCTTCTTCATCTACGGGGCCAAGGCCGCGCCCGCCGCCATTGCGGACGACAAGGGCAACACGGTCGTGTTCCGCGATGTGGTGGACATGTACTGGCTGGAACGCTTCGCCCGCGATACGTCGGTCGCGATGGGCGCTGCGGCAGGTCTGGCCATCGCCCCCATGCGCGCCGATTTCGTCCGCCGCACTGCGGTGCCGGGGACGATGACGCAGGCGCTGGGCATCGGGCGGACGATCCTTGACGCGCGCAAGCGCCGCCTCAGCGTCGTGGATCGGATCATCGCAACAACGGGGGCCACGCTGTTCTTCACCGGCAAGGTGACGGATATCCGGCGCGAGCTCACTGGCGGGTTCTCGCGCGGCGAGGCGCAGATCGCCGGCATGGGCGACTGGCAGGGCTGCGACGGGCGCATCGCCATCCAGAACGAGAATCTGGTGCTGTGGGTGGATGGGGTGCCGGTCATCATGGTGCCCGACCTGATCATCAACCTCGATCTGGAAACCGGCGAACCCATCACGACCGAGGTGCTGCGCTATGGCCAGCGGCTTGCCGTGATCGGCCTGCCCGTCCACGACCTGATGAAAACACCCGAGGCGATGGCGGTCGTCGGACCGCAGGCCTTTGGATACCCTGACCTGGACTTCACGCCGCTGGCCTTTGGCCCGATAGGCAACTGAACCGGCGGCCCCTGAAAGGAATAACCATGAAAATCCTTCGCACGATCGGCGTGGACGATCTGGACGACATCGCCATCGGTGGCGCCGTGCTTGGCACTGGCGGCGGCGGCGACCCATATGTCGGCAAGCTGATGGCCCAGCAGGCGATCCGCAAGCATGGCCCGGTCAAGCTGGTGGACGTGTCGGAACTGGCCGATGACGCACTGGTCGTGCCCGTCTGCATGATGGGCGCGCCGACCGTGATGACGGAAAAGCTGCCGCAGGGCGACGAGCTGATGAACGCCTTCACCGCACTTGAAAAGGTGATGGGGCGCAAGATCGATGCGGTGCTGTGCGGCGAGGCGGGGGGCGTGAACTCGACCACGCCCTTCGTCGTGGCAGCCAGCAGCGGCCTGCCGCTTGTCGATGGCGACGGGATGGGGCGGGCCTTTCCCGAGTTGCAGATGGTCACATTCACCCTGTCGGGCGTGTCGGCCACGCCGATGGTGCTGTGCGACGACAAGGGCAATTCCATCGTGCTTGACACCGTCTCGAACGGCTGGACCGAACGGCTGGCGCGGGCCGCCACGATCGAGATGGGGGGATCGGCGCTGCTGGCCTTCTATCCGATGAGCGGAAAGGTGGCGAAAGAGGCGGTGGTGCGGGGGACGCTCTCGCTTTGCGCCGAAGTGGGCGAGACGCTGCGCGCGGCACGGTCTGCCCATGAGGATCCGGTTGCGGCCCTTGCGGGCCTTCTGGGGGCGGAGATCCTGTTTCACGGGCGGATCATGGATATCGAACGGCGCACCGAGGGCGGCTTCGCCCGCGGCAAGGCCACCTTCCACGGGGTCGAGGAGTACAAGGACCAGACCCTGCGCCTCGATTTCCAGAACGAATTCCTGATCGCCGAGCGCGATGGCGAGGTGTTGGCCACCACCCCCGACCTGATCACCGTTCTCGAGGCCGACAGCGGCGATCCGGTCACGGCGGATTCGCTGAAATACGGGCAACGGCTGGTGACGCTGGCCTGGCCCTGCAACCCGCTCTGGCGCACGCCCGAGGGGATCGAACTGGTGGGGCCCCGCTACTTCAAATACGACATGGACTATCGGCCACTTTCGGCCGCTGGTTGAAAAACGGAAAGGCGGGGCGAAGTTCGTGCATCGCACTTCCCGTTGTCATTGCAAAACGGCAAGCCGCCCGCGCACTACCGCAGGCAGATCACCTCGATCTCGCCCCCGACTGCGTTCCCGTTCAGGGT
>JAFIEN010000069.1 GCA_020832515.1 Rubellimicrobium sp.
TTCGCTGAGGCCCACACCAAGCAGCCGGTAGGGCCCGGGGTCGGCACGCAGGTCGAACAGGCCGCGCGCCGTGCGATAGATCGTATCGGCCAGTTGCGTGGGCTGGCGCAGGCTGTGCCGCCGGGTCAGGATCTTGTGGTTCGCGCGTTTGAGCTTGAGCGTCACCACCCGCCCCGCCAGATCGCGCGCCTTGGCCCGCGACGACACCTTTTCCGCCATCCGCCAGATATGCCCGTCAAGGATGTCGGGGTCCGATGTATCCTCGTGAAAGGTCGTCTCGTTCGAGATGGACTTGACCGGCTCATGCGCGCTGACGGGACGGTGATCCTGCCCCCGCGCCAGATGCCAGAGCCTGTCGCCCATATGCCCGAACCGCGCGCCCAGATCCTGCCTGTCCCAGCGCAGAAGATCGGCGAAGGTACGGATGCCCGCCGCATCGAGTTGTTCCTGTGCGCTGGGGCCGATGCCCCAGATCATCCTGACCGGCTTGTCGCGCAGGAAATCGGCCGTCTCGGCCTGCCCGATGACCGAAAACCCGCGGGGTTTCTGCAGGTCGGACGCGACCTTGGCCAGAAACTTGTTGTGCGACAGGCCGATCGACCCGGTCAGACCCAGTTCCGTCTGCATCCGCTTCACCAGCCGCGCCAGCATCACGGCGGGCGGCGCGCCGTGCAGGCGCAGGGTGCCCGACAGGTCCATGAACGCCTCGTCAAGGCTGAGAGGCTGGATCGCGGGGGTCAGCTCCTCCATCATCGCGCGGATGGCGCGGCTGGCGGTGACATAGGCGTCGAAGCGGGGCTTCACGACCACCGCCTCGGGGCAGAGCTTCAGGGCCTGGAACATCGGCATGGCGGATTTCACGCCCTTGATCCGGGCAAGGTAACAGGCGGTCGAGACCACCCCCCGCCGCCCGCCGCCGACGATCACCGGCTTGTCGCGCAGTTCGGGGAAATCGCGCTTCTCGACACTCGCGAAGAAGGCGTCGCAATCCATATGCGCGATGGTCAGGTCGAAAAGTTCGGGATGGGCGGTGACGCGCGGACTGCGGCAGGCGGGGCAGCGGGTGCCTGCTTCGAATGTGGTCAGGCAGTCGCGGCACAGGGCGGGCATGGGCGGAGTCTAGCCGATCGGGGCCGCCAGCGGAACGGGGGACGGCCCTCCCGCGATCGCCGATTTGGCGGACCCGCCGACCGTGATAGCATGGACCTGCGGCCGGGGAGGGCCGCGAGGGAAAGGACATCGTCATGACCGCCCCGCTTCATCTACTTGTCGGTACCACCAAGGGGGCCTTCATCCTCGACGCAGCAGCCGACCGTAAGCGCTTTGACGTGCGGGGGCCGTTCTGCGACGGCTGGCCGATCAACCATGTTGCCTCGGACCCGGAAACAGGAATGCTCTGGGCCGGTGGCGGGGGCGACTGGCACGGGGCCGCGGTCTGGCGGTCGGCCGATGGCGGCCAGACATGGGAGCTGTCGCGCCTCACCTCGGGGCAGATGGACGACTGGGCGGCAGAGGATCCGGATTTCGCCGAGAGGATTGGTTGGAGCGACGAGCCCACGCCCTTCGGCAAGGACTTCAGCCAGATCTGGTCGCTGCACTTCGCCCACGGCGTGCTTTATGCAGGAACCAAGCCCGCCTTCCTTCTGGCCAGCCACGACCATGGGGCGACCTGGGAAAAGGTGGACGGTCTGACCGATCACCCCTCGCGCCCCGACTGGCACGGGGGGGCGGCGGGGCTGGTGCTGCACAGCATCGTGCCCGACCCCGGCGATGCGCGGAAGATGTGGGTCGCCATTTCCGCCGCCGGCATCTTTGCGACCGAGGATGGCGGCAAGACATGGGACCGGCGCAACCGCCTGTCGAATGCCGACCATGTGCATCACCACGATCACCCCGCCGCCCCAAGGGATGGCGAGACGGGGCATTGCGTCCACAACCTTGTCCGGGCGCCGGGGCAGGAGGGCGATCTGCTTTATCAGCAGAACCACCACGGCGTCTTTCGCAGCCATGACGGTGGGCGCAGCTGGGACGACGTGACCGAGGGGCTGCCCTCGACCTTCGGCTTTCCCATTGCCGTCCATCCGCGCGATCCGATGCGGATCTGGACCCTGCCGCTCAACGGCGACATGCTGGGCCGTTACCCGCCCGATGCCTCGGCCGCGGTCTGGACCTCGGGTGACGGGGGCGCGCATTGGGACAGGCGCGACGAGGGGTTGCCGACCCGCAACTGCTATTTCACCGTATTGCGGCAGGGAATGGCGGTGGACCGGGCCGATCCGGTGGGCGTCTATTTCGGCACCAACACGGGATCGGTCTTCGCCAGCCGCGACGAGGGCGCGACCTGGACCGAGGCCGCCCGCCACCTTCCTGCGGTCCTTTGCGTGGAAACGGCGGCGCGTGGCGGTTGAGTTTTCGGGTGCGAAGGCGGCCGTCCTGATCGGTGAGCGGCTGCTTGTCACCCGGCGCGACGACCGGCCCGACATTCCCTGGCCCGGCCTGTGGGATTTCCCCGGTGGCGGGCGCGACGGCGACGAGACGCCCGACCAGACCCTTGCCCGCGAAATGCGCGAGGAGGTGGGTCTGGATCCGTCCGGGGGTCGGGTGCTCTGGCGGCGGCCTTTCCCGTCGGTCGATCAGCCCGGCACCATCACCTGGTTCTACGTCCTGCAACTGCCCGACGAGGCCGAGGGCCGCATCGTCTTCGGCGACGAAGGGCAGGGATGGCGGCTGATCGCGCCGCGGGCCTTCCTGAAGCTGCCCGATGCTGTGCCCTTTCTGCAAAGGCGCTTTGCCCTCTGGCTGGCGACGGCGCATTAACCGATTCCCTGCTACAGCGGCTTGGACTAGGTTCTGGGCGTGAACCGGGTGACTGCGACGGGGTGCTGAACCATGCTTGACGAATTCCTGGGGACCAATCTTGTCCTTGTCCTTCTGGCGTTGCTCATCATCGTCACGGTCTCGTCGGCCGTGCGGATCGTGCCGCAGTCGGACAAGTTCGTCATGGAACGCTTCGGCAAGCTGCGCGCGGTCCTTGGGCCGGGGATCAACCTGACCATCCCGTTCCTTGACCGGGTTGCGCATCGCATCTCGATCCTCGAACGGCAGTTGCCGACCGCGTCGCAGGATGCGATCACCGCCGACAACGTGCTGGTGAAGGTGGAAACCAGTGTCTTCTACCGCATCACCGAACCGGAAAAGACCGTCTACCGCATCCGCGATATCGACGGAGCCATCGCCACCACCGTGGCCGGGATCGTCCGGTCAGAGATCGGCAAGATGGAACTGGACGAGGTGCAGTCCAACCGCAACGAATTGACCGAGCATATCCGCGAACATGTGCGCGCCATGGTCGATGACTGGGGGATCGAGGTCACCCGGGCCGAGATCCTTGACGTCAACCTTGACGATGCGACGCGGGCAGCGATGCTGCAGCAGCTGAACGCCGAACGCGCCCGCCGCGCCCTTGTGACCGAGGCCGAGGGGCGCAAGCGGGCGGTGGAACTGAACGCCGACGCCGAGCTTTACGCCGCCGAGCAGGAGGCCAAGGCCCGCCGTATCCTTGCCGATGCCGAAGCCTATGCCACCCAGATCATCGCCGTTGCAATCCGCGAAAACGGGCTTGAGGCCGCGCAATATCAGGTCGCGCTGAAACAGGTCGAGGCGCTGAACAACCTGGGCAAGGGACAGGGCAGCCAGACGATCGTGCTGCCCGCCAATGCGATGGACGCCTTCGGCGATGCCTTCCGCATGCTGAAGGGGAAGGGGTGATGCTGTCGCTCTGGTGGTTCTGGCTGGCCGCCGCACTTGTGCTTGCCATTGTCGAGGTGCTGGTGCCCGCGCTGGTCTTCATGGGCTTTGCCGTGGGCGCGGGGGTCCTCGGCCTGCTCATGCTGCTCGGGCTGATCCAGCCCGCACCCGTGGCGACGGTGGTCTGGTTCGCCGCCCTGTCGCTTCTGGCCTATGTCGTGTTGCGGACGGTCTTTCGCGGCAAGGACAGCGTCAAGGTCATCAAGCGCGACATCAACGACAACCCCTGAGGGCACCCGGCGGCGGATCACCCGCCCCGGACCGTCTCGATCATCAGCGTCACGTTTTCGGGGTCGGCATCGGGCGTGATCCCGTGGCCGAGGTTGAAGATATGCGGCCCCTTCGAGAAGGCCCGCACGATCCGGCGCGTCTCGTCGACCAGCGCCTGCCCGCCGGTGACCATGTGCGAGCTGGCCAGGTTGCCCTGCACGCAGCCGTCCTTCTGCACATGTTCGGCGGCCCATTCCGCGCTGACGCCATCGTCCAGCGCCACGCAATCCGCACCCGTGGCGGCATGGATCCCGGCGTAGCGTTCGCCCGCGCCGCGCGGAAAGGCGATGACCGGCAGGCCGGGGTGGCGTTCCTTCAGCGCCACCGTGATCGCGCGGGCGGGCTCGAGCGCGAAGTCGGCGAAATCCGCGCCCTGCAGCGTTCCGGCCCAGCTGTCGAAGATCTTGACCACCTCGGCCCCCGCCTGCACCTGCATCGACAGGTATTCGACGGTCGAGGCGGTCAGAAGGTCGATGATCCCCTGAAACAGGGCCCGGTTTTCCGCTTTCAGCGCATGGGCCGGCCCCTGATCTGGCGTGCCCTTGCCCGCGATCATGTAGCTGGCCACGGTCCACGGCGCGCCAGCGAAGCCGATCAGTGTCGTTTCGGACGGCAGTTCACGCGACAGGATCCGCACCGTTTCATAGACCGGGGCCATGTGATCGTGGATCGCATCGGCGGGCTTGAGTGCTGCCAGATCGGCATCTTTCGTGATGGTCGAAAGCCGCGGCCCTTCGCCGGTTTCGAACCAGAGGTCCATGCCAAGCGCCTGAGGCAGAAGCAGGATATCGGCGAACAGGATCGCCGCGTCGAAACCGTAGCGCCGGATGGGTTGCAGCGTCACCTCGGCGGCAAGTTCGGAATTGTAGCACAGCGACAGGAAATCCCCGGCTTGCGCCCGCGTCGCGCGGTATTCGGGCAGATAGCGCCCGGCCTGCCGCATCATCCAGATCGGCGGGGTCGGCAGGGTTTCGCCCGCAAGCGCGCGCAGGATGGTTTTGGTGGGCGTCTGGCTGGTCGTCATCATCTGTTCCCTCAAGGCCCCCTTGCGTCCCAACTGGGGCAGGGCTTGTCAAGGCAGTTGTCAGGTTTGATTGACAGGTCTAGGAAAGGCCCATGACGCTTTCCTTGCCCACCCCCGCCCAACCGCTGAAGATCGGCACCCGTGGATCGCCCCTGGCCCTGGCCCAGGCGCATGAGACCCGCGCGAGGCTGATGGCCGCCTTTAACCTGCCCGAAGAGGCGTTCGAGATCGTCATCATCAAGGTGATGGGCGACACGGTGCAGGACCGCCCGTTGAAGGAAATCGGCGGCAAGGGCCTTTTCACCCGCGAGATCGAGGATGCGCTGCTGGATGGCGGGATCGACATCGCCGTCCATTCGATGAAGGACATGCCGGTCGATCAGCCCGGCGGGCTGGTCCTCGACACGTATCTCCCGCGCGAGGATGTGCGGGATGCCTTCGTCTCGCTGTCCCACGGCGGGCTGGCCGATCTGCGCGAGGGGGCGGTCGTGGGCACCTCGAGCCTGCGGCGGCGGTCGCAGCTACTTGCCCGCAGGCCGGACCTGCAGGTGGTGGAGTTCCGCGGCAATGTGCAAACGCGGCTGCGCAAGCTGTCCGAAGGTGTGGCCGAGGCGACGTTTCTGGCGATGGCGGGCCTCAACCGGCTGAACATGACCGAGGTGCCCCGCGTGCCCATCGAGGTGGACGACATGCTGCCCGCCGTGGCGCAGGGCGCCATCGGGATCGAGCGGCGGGGGGATGATACCCGCACCGCGGCCTTGCTCGAGGCGATCCATGATGGCCCGACCGGCCTGCGCCTTGCGACGGAGCGCGCGTTCCTTGCCGCACTCGACGGGTCCTGCCAGACGCCGATCGGTGGCCTGGCCGAGCTGGACGGCGGCAGCCTGCGCCTGCGGGGCGAGATCCTGCGGACCGACGGCAGCCGGGTCCTTGCCGATTACGGCACCGCCCCGGTCGAGGACGGCCCCGAACTGGGCCGCGCCATGGCGCGGGGGCTGCTGGATCAGGCGGGGCCGGGGTTCTTCGCGGCCTGAAACGGATCAGGCCCCCGTTCAGGGCAGTGCCTCGCCCGGGCCCCGGTTGCGATCCAGCCACAGGATCGCCGCCATCGACAGAACGATGGCCACCGCCCCCATCACAGCAACAAGGCCATAGCCCCCGACATAGGCCCCCAGCGCAAAGATGCCGGCGCAAAGCCCGTCTGCCGCCACCCGCTGCAATGACATGAGCGAGGCGCCCGCGCCCGCGCGCTTGCCCAGCAGATCCTGCAGATAGCCGATCGCAAGCGCATAGATCAGCCCCCCGCCGATCCCGGCCAGCGCCGTCAGGCCCCAGACAAGCGGGCCGCTCGCCACAAAGGGCAGCAGCGCCAGATAGGTGGCATAGATCGCGGTCCCGGCGGCGATCAGGTGCAGACGGCGGACGTAGGGAAGCAGATAACCCAGCGTCATCATCGACAGCACTTCGAAGCCCACGAAGATGCCGAAGAACAGGCCCACATCGGCCGGCCCCCGCCCCGCCTGCGCGAAGATCAGCCCGACCAGCACCCCGGTCAGCGCGCCGCCCGAATGGACCGCCCCCATCAGCATCACCCGCGCCACCACCGGCCCGGCCAGAAGCTCGGCCAGCGAGTCGCGGAAGCCCAGACCGGATTTCACCTCGGTCCAGGGGGCGGCCTCGTCGCGCGGCCAGTGCCGCAGGATCAGCACGAGGCTGCCCGCTCCGGCAAGGCCGGTCACAAGATAGATCGACAGCAGCGGCACATCCCCGTCCAGCACCTGCCCCCAAAGCGGGAGGGCCACCAGCCAGGGCAGGGCCATCGCCACTCGCTGACTGCCCAGAAGCGCGTTGCGATCGGCCTGAGGCAACGGGGCCGAGACCAGCCGGTTGACGGCGAAATACTGGCTCAGGATCGTGCCGCTCAGCGGCAGGAAGACGACGGTCGAAAGGATGAAGGCCGGGGCCGTGCCCGCAACCCAGACCAGCGCCCCGCCGAGTGTCATCGACCCCGCCGCCAGAAGCGCCATGCGGCGGCGGCTGGGGCGCTGGTCGGTGACGATGCCGATGCCGATGGCCGAACTGACGAAGACGACAAGCGCCGCCATCAGGACCAGCGCATAGGCGCCGTCGGACAGGCCGAAGATCTCGACCGCGACAAGCGACTGGTAGGGGCCGACCGAGGCGATGAACAGCCCGAAGAACAGCGTCCCGACATGGACCATGCGCAGGCTGGGGTCCTGCCAGATCAGGCGAAGCAGGTGCAGCATGGCTCAGTCCGGATAGACCTTCCCGGGGTTGAGAATCCCCTTCGGATCAAGCGCCCGCTTGACGGCCCGCATCGCCTCGAGCGCGACCGGGTCCTTCCGGCGCCGCATCGAGGACAGCTTCGCCATGCCGATCCCGTGTTCGGCCGAAAAGCTGCCGCCAAGGTCCTGCACCACCTCCTCGGTCTTCTCGCGGATCAGGTCCAGAAGGACGGGATCGTCGCGCGTGGGATAGGCGTTGTAATGGATGTTGCCGTCGCCCAGATGGGCCACGCACATGTCGGCCGCACCCGGATCGATCGCCTGCAACTCGGCCCCCATCCGCGCAAGGAAGGGTTCGACTGCCTCAAGCGGCACGGCGATGTCGGTGTCCACGATGGGCTTCTTCAGGAAGGTCACCTCGCCGGCCCGTTCGCGCCGTGTCCACATCTCGGCCCGCTGCGCCTCGGACTGGGCGATGACCGCATCCAAGAGCAGCCCCTCCTCGAGCATGGCGCCAAGAATGTCCTCAAGCAGCGCCGTCGCCGGAACCCGCCCGTCGGGGCCGGGGGTCGCATCGCGCGGGGCGATCATGCCGATCTCGATCAGGATGTTCGCCTGATGCGCCTCGGCGAAGGGCGGGCGGGCCTCGGGAAAGTGCTGCAGATACAGGTCGAGATAGCTCTGCGGCATGTATTCGAAGGCCTCGACCGCGCCGCCCGTCGCGTCCTGCACCCGGTTCAGCAGATCAAGCGCCACCGAAAGCGATGGCACCGCCACCATCGCCGTCGCATAGGCGCGCGGGCGCGGCCAAAGCTTGAGGACCGCCGCAGTGATCACCCCCAGCGTGCCTTCGGACCCGATCATCAGATGGCGCAGGTTCAGCCCGGCATTGTCCTTGTGCAACTCGCTCATCAGGTTCATCACGCGCCCGTCGGCCAGCACCACCTCGAGGCCCAGGCACAGGTCGCGCGTATTGCCGTAGCGCAGCACGTTCGACCCGCCCGCATTGGTGGCCAGCACGCCGCCGATCCGCGCCGATCCGCGGGCGCCGAAGGTCAGCGGAAAGATCAGGTCATGCGCCGCCGCCGCCTCGTGCAGGGCCGTGAGCACGACGCCCGCCTCGACCACGGCCAGACGGCCCGAAGGGCGGATCTCGCGGATCGCGGTCATCCGGTCGACCGAGACGACCAGCGCGCCGTCCGGCTGCGCGCCCCCCACAAGGCCGGTCAGTCCGGCCGTGGGCACGACCGGGGTCCCGGTCTCATGCGCGATGGCGAGGAGGGCGCTGACCTCGGCCGTTCCGGCGGGGCGCGCGACGGCGAGCGGCGTGCCGGCATACTTGCCGGTCCAGTCGCGTCGCCACGGGCCGGACGCATCGCCGGTCAGAAGGTTCGCGGGGCCGACCACCGCGGCGAACCGGTCTAGGATGTTCATGGCTGTCCGTCCGATCCTGCCAAGGGGCCGTGGCATCTGCCGCACTCTTGAACGATTTGCCATCCGGTTGGAAGAGCGGTCGCAGCCCAAGGCACGCCTCAGCCTCAGCCCAGGCCCCCGGCCTCGATCGCCCGCGGCCCCCATTCGCTTTGGCCGAAATACTCCGGGGGGCAGCGCCCCCCTTGTCCTGCGGCCGGGTGCTTGACGCCCATTCCGCCAACGACCAAGGTCCGCCCGACCGGCACAGGACCGGTCCCGCGGAATTCAGGGGGGCACATATGCGTATCGAGGCGGTCGATCTTTTCTATCTGACCATGCCCGAGGTGACCGATGCGGGCGACGGTAGCCAGGATGCGCTCGTCGTGCGGGTGCGGGCGGGCGAATACACCGGCTGGGGCGAATGCGAAGCCTCGCCGCTTGTCTCGATCGCGGCACAGGTCTGCCCCATGTCGCACGGCGCCTGCCGCCCTGTCGGCGCCTCGGTCCTGGGTCAAGGGCTCGACGGGCCGGAGGATATCGCGCGGATGCGCGACCTCGTGAAGATGCATTCGATGGACCTCTTGCAGGCCGCCCATACCTGGTCAGGGATCGAGATGGCCCTTTGGGACATCCTGGGACAGGCGCGGGGCGCGCCGGTCTGGCGGCTTCTGGGCTACGACAAGGCCTATCCCAAGACGCCCTATGCCTCGATGCTGTTCGGTGACGATCCCGAGGGCACGCTGCAGGGCGCGAAGGCGGCCCGCGCGCAGAACTATAGGGCGGTCAAGATGGGCTGGGGGCCCTATGGGCAGGGCTCGGTCGCGCTTGATGCGGAACATGTGATGGCCGCGCGCGAGGGGCTTGGCCCCGAAGGCATCCTGCTGATCGACGCGGGCCAGATCTGGCGCGAGGATGTCGCGGCGGCCGCCGCGCGCCTGCCGGCGCTGCAAGAGGCCGGCGCCACATGGCTGGAAGAGCCTTTCACCGGCCATGCCCTCGACGCCTATGGCACGCTTGCCGCGCAAAGCCCGGTGCGGCTTGCGGGCGGCGAGGCCGCGCACAATGCCGAGATGGCGCGGCATCTGATCGACTACGGCCGCGTCGGCTTCATCCAGATCGACTGCGGCCGGATCGGCGGGCTGGCTCCGGCCAAGGAAGTTGCCGATCACGCCGTCGCCAAGGGGGTTACCTACGTGAACCACACCTTCACCTCGCATCTGGCGCTGGCGGCCTCGCTGCAGCCCTTCGTGGGCCTCGAAGAGCATCGGATCTGCGAATATCCCTTCACGCCCAAGGCTGTCGCGCTGGCCCTTTCGGATCGGCACATCCTGCCGGATGCCAATGGCGAGATCGTTTTGCCCGATGCGCCCGGCCTGGGCATTGCCGGTAACCCCGAGGGGATGCGCGACTATCTGGTGGACGTCGAGATCCGGGTGCAGGGCAAGGTGCTTTACCAGACCCCCGCACTTTGAGAGGCGGCTTGCGGACCGCGCCGGCTGGCCGGCCGCGTGCCGCCGGCCAACCGGCGCGGCTCAGCGGTTCACACTGGCGGTGACGTAGTTCACCGACAGATCGCTTGCCGACAGCAGCCACGACCAGGTCAGCGGGTTGAACACCATCCCCTTGCGGTCCACCGGCGTCAGCCCCGCGGTCGTGAGCATCCCGAAAAGCTCGTCCGGGGTGATGAACTTGGCCCAGTCATGAGTGCCGCGCGGCAGCCACCGCATCACATGCTCGGCTCCGATGATCGCGAAAAGGTAGGATTTCGCATTGCGATTGAGGGTCGAGCAGATGTGAAGCCCGTTGGGAACCAGAAGCTGCCTGCAGGCGGTGAGATAGGCCTGCGGATCGGCCACATGTTCGACCACCTCCATGTTCAGCACGATGTCGAACTGCTCGCCCTCGGCGACCAGCGCTTCGGCGGTGCCGACCCTGTAGTCGATCTCGAGGCCCGATTGTTCGGCATGGATCCGGGCCACGGGAATGTTGCGCGCCGCCGCATCCACGCCAACCACCGTCGCCCCCAGCCGGGCCATCGGTTCGCACAAAAGCCCGCCACCACAGCCGATATCAAGGATGCGCAGGCCGATGAACGGCAACTCGGCCGTCATGTCGCGGTCGAATTCGGCGGCGATCTGCGTCGTGATGTAGTCCAGCCGGCAGGGATTGAGCATGTGCAACGGCTTGAACTTGCCGTCGAGGTCCCACCATTCGGCGGCCATCGCCTCGAACTTGGCGATCTCATGGGCGTCGATGCTTGTCGTCGACTGCGTCGCCGTCTCTTGCGGCATCGGGGCGATCTCTTGCTGCAACTGCGTCATCGGGTCGATCCTTGCTGCAATGGGCCGTGGCAGCCCGGGTTTCAAGGCTATATAGGTAGCGTATGGACAAGGTCTCTGGTCAAAAGCGCGCATCTCAACATCTTTATCCGCCGATCGACCCGTTCGATCAGCGGGTTCTGGACGTGGGTGACGGGCATCGGATCTATGTGGAGCAATGCGGCCGGCCCGACGGTTTGCCTGTCGTCGTGCTTCATGGCGGGCCGGGCGGCGGGTGCAGCCCCGCGATGCGGCGGTATTTCGACCCGGCCATCTACCGCGTGATCCTGTTCGACCAGCGCGGCTGCGGCCGTTCGCGCCCCCATGCCAGCGTCGAGGCGAACACGACCTGGCATCTGGTGGCGGATATCGAGCTGATCCGGCAGACGCTGGGCATCGACCGCTGGCTTGTCTTCGGCGGCAGCTGGGGGGCGACGCTTGCCCTGATCTATGCGCAGGAACACCCCGAACGGACACTGGCGCTTGCGCTTCGCGGCGTGTTCCTGATGACCCAGCCCGAGCTGGACTGGTTCTATGGCGGTGGAGCGGGGCAGTTCTGGCCCGATCTCTGGGCCCGCTTCGTGGCCCCCATCCCCGAGGACGAACGGGGCGACCTGATTGCCGCCTATCACCGGCGGCTGTTTTCCGGCGACCTGACCGCCGAGGTGCGCCACGCCCGCATCTGGGCCGCGTGGGAAAACGCGCTGGCCTCGATCGACAATGACGGTGCGGGGGGTGAAAGTCCTGCGGAATACGCCCGCGCATTCGCCCGTTTGGAGAATCACTACTTCCGCAACAACGGCTTTCTGTCCGAGGAGACGCAGATCATGAACCGGCTGGACCGGATCGCGCATATCCCCGGCGTGATCGTGCAGGGCCGCTACGACATGATCTGCCCGCCGCATTCGGCCTATCGGCTGGCGCAGGGCTGGCCGCGCGCGCGGCTGCATCTGGTGGCACGCGCAGGCCATGCGCTGTCGGAACCCGGCATCACCGCAGAGCTGGTGCGCAGCATGGACGGTCTTGCACGCGAGTTGGGCGCATGACCCGCCGCATCCGTCCGCTGCCCGCGCGGCCCGTGCCGCCCATCAGCCGGCGCGGGCTGATTGCGGGCGGTGTGCTGGCGGGTGTTCTTGCCGCGACCGGGGTGCCGCTGCAGGCAAGGTCTCGGGGCGGTCTGTTGCGGCTTGGCCTGTCGGGCGGATTTGACGGCTGGAACCCGGCCCGGGCGATGGGCCACGTGCTGCGGGTCATCGGGCAGGGGGCGGTCCATGATTGCCTGACCGAAGTGTCCGCGACCGGAGAGCTGACCGGCGAACTGGCAACCGCGTGGGAGGCGGGCCCCGATGCCCGTCAATGGACAATCGCCTTGCGGCAGGGGGTGCGGTTTCACGACGGAACGCCGCTTGTGCCCGAAGATGTGATCGCCTCGTTCGCGGTGCATCGCGACCCCGCTTCGCCCGCTTTCGGCATCCTGAGCCAGATCGACGGGATCGAGGCGCTGGGCCGGACGCATCTGCGCTTCACGCTGCATGTGGGCAATGCCGATTTCCCATTCCTGCTGGCTGATCCGCACCTGACCGTGGCCCCCGCCGCACGCGGTTTCGACGGGACGGGCACCGGGCTTTACCGGGTGGCGCGAATCGATCCGGGCCGGGGCCTGGACCTGGTGCGGGTGGCCGAGCACTACAAGGACGGGCGCGCCGGATGGTTCGACCGGGTCGAGGTGCAGATTCTGCCGGGCGACGCCGCGCGTGTGGCCGCGCTGACGCTGGGACGGGTCGATGCGGTTGACCGCGTGCCTGCTGCGCATCGGCGGCTGGTCGGGGGCGAGGCGGGGCTGGTGCTGACCGAGGTGCAGGGCAACGCGCGGATCATGCTGGACCTGCCGGGCGCGGAGGCGGCTGAGGCCTTCGCGCTGCGCCGTGCCGTTGATCGCGCGGGATTTGTCGCCGATGCGCTGGCGGGGGTCGGGTCGGTGGCGGCCGACCATCCTCTTGGTGCGGCGAACCAGTTCCTGGCCCCGCTGGCCCCGCCCGGGCATGACCCCGATGCCGCAAGCTGGCTGGCTGCACGTCTGGGTGCGGACTGGGCAGAGCGTCTGCGCCTGCGCCTTGCCCCCGGCCGCCCGACCGAGGACTGGGCCTTTTCGCTGGCCACCGCCCCCGCCGGCCCATGGGCGGCGCTGGGCGCGGATGAAGCCTTCCGCGCCCGCATGGCCGAGGCGCGGGCAAGTTTCGACAGCGGTTTGCGCGCCGAGCTCTATGCCGCGCTGCAGGCCGACTGCGCCGACCGGGGCACTGCCACCGTCGCCGCCCACGTGCCCTTTGTCGACGGCCATTCCCGCAGGCTGGCCCATTGCGGCACATTGGGCAGCACCCTGCCGCTGGACGGCGGGCGGATCGCGGAACGGTGGTGGATGGTCTGACGGGCCTGCGTGATTGCCTCTTGAAGAGGCGGACCAAGCTTCGTATATGCGTCTTCACAGCGGCGCCTTGGCCTCCACCCCCAAGGCTCCACCGGGAAATATCAACGGGCCGCGCGCCCGTTTTTTTGTGCTTGGACCAGCCATGTCAGACCTTGTCGCCAAGGCCGCCATCGACCGTCGGATCGCCGAGATCGTCACCCCAGTGATCGAGGGCATGGGCTATGAACTGGTGCGCGTCCGCCTGATGGCGGGCAAGTCCGCGACGCTGCAGATCATGGCGCAAAAGCCCGACGGCACGATCGAGGTGGATGACTGCGGAAAGATCTCAACCGCCGTCAGCGCGGTTCTGGATGTCGAGGATCCGATCTCGGACGCCTATACGCTGGAAGTGTCCTCGCCCGGCATCGACCGGCCCCTGACCCGGCTCAAGGATTTCGACCAGTGGCAGGGGTTCGAGGCCAAGATCGAGACCGAGGAACTGATCGACGGGCGGCGGCGCTTCAAGGGTGCCCTTGCCGGTGTCGAGGGGGACGAGGTGCTGATCGAGATCGAGGAACAGGGCGAGGCGGTCACCATCGGGCTTAAGTTCGAATGGCTGTCGGATGCCAAGCTGGTGCTGACCGACGACCTGATCCGCGACGTGCTGCGTGGACGCAAGGATGCGGGTCTGATCGACGAGGACCAGTTCGACGAGGTCGAGACCGTCATCGACGGCGACGATGAGGATGACGCCCCGACAGGGGCTGTAGAGGAGAGACACTGATGGCCATAACTTCGGCAAACCAGCTCGAGCTTCTGCAGACGGCCGAGGCCGTCGCGCGCGAGAAGATGATCGACCCGGCGCTTGTCGTCGAGGCGATGGAGGAAAGCCTCGCCCGTGCCGCGAAAAGCCGCTACGGGGCCGAGATGGACATCCGCGTCCGGATCGACCGCAAGACCGGTCGGGCGATGTTTTCCCGTGTGCGCACCGTCGTCGAGGATGACGCGCTCGAGAACTACCAGGCCGAGATGACGGTCGAGCAGGCGAAACAATATCTCGAGGATCCCAAGGTCGGCGACACTTTCGTCGAGGAAGTGCCCCCCGTCGATCTGGGCCGCATCGCCGCGCAATCGGCCAAGCAGGTGATCCTGCAGAAGGTGCGCGAGGCCGAGCGCGACCGCCAGTACGAGGAATTCAAGGACCGCGCCGGCACGATCATCAACGGCACCGTCAAGCGCGAGGAATACGGCAACGTCATCGTCGATGTGGGCGCGGGCGAGGCGATCCTGCGGCGCAACGAAAAGATCGGGCGCGAGGCCTATCGCATCGGCGACCGGATCCGCTGCTTCATCAAGGATGTGCGCCGCGAACAGCGCGGGCCGCAGATCTTCCTGAGCCGCACCGCGCCGGAATTCATGGCCGAACTGTTCAAGATGGAAGTGCCCGAAATCTACGATGGCATCATCGAGATCAAGGCCG
>JAFIEN010000070.1 GCA_020832515.1 Rubellimicrobium sp.
GGGCGCGGATCGCGGGCTGGCACGATGCGGTGGCGCGCACGCTGAGGCGGTAATTGCGGATCATGCAACAATCAGGTGAACATCGCCCTGTTGTTACGCCAAAAGAAACCCCGAAGTCTCCTTTGCCCCGCCCGACACCCGCCCTGTTTCGGTCGCAATCTGGCGGGTAAATCCGGTTAACAAGGCGTTGCTCCGACGCCTGCCAACTGGAAGAGGCGTCATGCTGTACCAGGCCAAGGACTTTGCCGCTACTCCCGCACGCCGGGTTCCGCTGCGCATCATCGACACCAAGGTCGCGATCTCGGTTGTGGGACTTGGCTATGTGGGGGCGGTGTCGACCGGCTGCCTGTCGGCGCTGGGGCACCGTGTCGTGGGTGTGGACCTTGACCCGGTCAAGATTGCCGCCGTCCGCGAAGGCCGGGCGCCGCTGCATGAAGAGGGCTTGAGCGATCTTCTGGCAGAAGGCGTGGCGCTGGGTCTGGTCGAGGCGACCGACGATCTGGTGCAGGCGGTTGTCGATACGGATGTGACCTTCGTCTCGGTCGGCACGCCCACGGCCGAGGATGGCAGCTGCGACCATCGCCATATCCTGTCTGCCGCGCGGTCGATCGGCAAGGGGCTGGCCCGCAAGGACGACTGGCATGTCGTGGTGATGCGCTGCTCGATCCCGCCGGGGACGACGATGAATGTCATGGTGCCCGAGATCGAGCGCGTCTCGGGGCGGGTCGCGGGCCTTGATTTCGGCGTGTGCTTCAACCCCGAATTCCTGCGCGAGGGCGTGGCCATCGCCGATTTCCACGCGCCGCCCAAGACGGTGATCGGCGCGACCGATCCCCGCGCCGCCGAGACGGTGGCCCGCATCTATGAGCCCGTGGACGACAACATCATCCTGACCACCATCGAGGTGGCCGAGATGGTCAAATATGTCGACAATGTCTGGCATGCCGCAAAGGTGACCTTCGCCAACGAGATCGGTCGCCTCTGCAAGCCCATCGGCGTTGATAGCCATGCGGTGATGGATATCTTCGTGCAGGACACGAAGCTGAACCTGTCTCCCTATTACCTGAAGCCCGGTTTTGCCTACGGCGGATCCTGCCTGCCGAAGGAAGTGCGCGCGGTCACGCATATGGCCGAGACGCTGGGGGTGGACCTTCCGATGATCGCCAATCTGGATCGCTCGAACCAGAGCCAGATCGCCGAGGCGCTGCGCATGGTGCGCGCGACCGGGGCAAAGCGCGTCGCCGTGCTGGGCCTGGCCTTCAAGCGCGGCACCGACGATCTGCGCGAAAGCCCGATCCTCGAGGTGATCGCGGCGCTGATGGAAGACGGCGTCGAGGTGAGCGCCCATGATGACGCGGTCTCGTCCGAGACGCGGATCGAGGCGCAGCTGGCCTATGTGCAGTATGCCAGCCCCGGCCTGCGCGCCCTGGCGCCGCGCCTTGCGGGGATGATCGCGACGGATGCCGAAGCGGCGGTTGCCGGTGCCGATGCGGTCGTGGTGACGCATGCGACGCGGTCCTACCGGGACATCGCCCGCGAAAGCGCGTGCCCGGTGATCGATCTTGTTCGCCTGTTTGGCAAGGCTGACACGCAACCGGCCACGCTGAGTGGAATTGGTTGGTAGAGAAAAAACTTAGAGGCCTACATCATGAGCGCGAACTTGATCGAGGGCACGCCCCGTGCCGATGTGATTCACGGCACCCACGGCAATGACGTTATCTACGGCCATGGCGGCAACGACGTGCTTTACGGTAGCCCGGCGGCGGGGACCCCAGCCAGCCTGAGCCTGACGATGGAGTCCCAACGCTCGGGCTTCAACAATGCGGTTGGCTATTATCTGATCGCCCCGGATGGGACGATCAGCGATGTGACTTTCCTGACCGACAACTCCAAGTCCGTCAGCGCCTCGACGACGTTCGACATAGATGTGCCGGTCGGATCGACGGTGGGCTTCTTCATCATGCCCAATGCGGTGCGGATGCCCACCTCGTCGGTGCTGATGTCAGGGACGGGGCATTTCGAGTTTCGCGACGCGCGCGGCCGGCCCGCAACGATCCACAGCGACGGCCCGCTGCAACTGTTCCACATCGCCCCCGATGGGACCGAGACACAGGTCCGCAGCGGGACCAACAACGCGATCTGGCATTCGGCCGCAGATCAGTCGAACAACTTCGCGCTGAATGGCGATCTGACCGATCACACGGTTGCCCGGGTCGATCCGGAAACCGGCATGATCAAGATCGGATTCGAAGATCTCCCGAATGGAGGCGACCGGGATTACAACGATGTCATCCTGTGGATTTCCTCGGACACCGGGGGCGCCATCATCGCCGATCCCGGACTCGGCTTTGTTCCGGGCAAGACGGTCTGGACGAATGACGACATCCTTTACGGCGGCGCGGGCCATGACACGCTTTATGGCGGTGTCGGCAACGACACGCTGTTCGGCGGCACCGGCAGTGACCTTCTGTACGGAGGATCCGGGGAAGATGTCCTCTATGGCGAGGCTGGCCGGGATACGCTTTACGGCGGTGGCGGCAACGACACGCTTTACGGCGGCGGCGGTCGCGACCTGCTTTATGGCGGCAGCGGCGACGACGTGATCTTTGGCGGGGCCGGCCCCGACGTTGCCTATGGCGGCCAAGGCAACGACACGATCTAGGGCGATGGCGGTGCCGATGTTCTTTATGGCGACAGCGGTGATGACGTGCTATTCGGCGGCGCGGGCAATGACACGCTTTACGGTGGCGAAGGCGATGACACGCTGGATGGTGGCGCCGGTCGCGACACGCTTTATGGCGGCAAGGGCGACGACCTTCTGTTCGGCGGCAATGGGCCCGATGTCCTTTACGGGGATACCGGCAACGACACGATCTATGGCGGGCGTGGCGCTGACCTGATTTATGGAGGCGAGGGCGACGACGTCCTCCATGGCGACGCCGGGCACGACAAAATCTATGGCGGAAAGGGGCATGACAGCCTGTTCGGCGGTGCCGGCAATGACACGCTTTGGGGTGACAGCGGCGACGATTACCTCGACGGCGGTGCGGGCAACGATGTGCTTTACGGCGGCAACGGGCATGACACGCTGTTCGGCGGCAATGGGCAGGACACGCTTTACGGCGGATCGGGCAATGACACGCTATATGGCGGCAATGGCAACGATGTGCTGTTCGGCGGCGACGGAGATGACAGCCTTTATGGTGGTCGGGGCGACGATGTGCTGTTCGGCGGTCGGGGCAATAACACCCTTAGCGGTGGCGCAGGCGCGGATACATTTGTCTTCCGTCCGCAAGACGCCGGCGCCTTCACGAACACGATCACCGACTTCGATTGCGCCGTGGATACGATCGACCTCTCTGCCCTTGGCCTTCTGAGCGCGGATCTGACTGCGGCGCAGTTCCGCAATCAGAACATGTCGAACGAGGGTGGCGAGGTGCATATCACCATCGACAGCCAGCTTATCGTCGTGCAGGGCGCCGAATACGAACAGAACGCGGTCGTTGCGGTCTGGGACCAGATCCTGTTCGCCTGAGGTTCCGGCGCGGCCCCGGGTGTTCAGAACGGCCGGGGCAGCACGCCGGTATAGATCGCGATCCCGGTCACGAAGAGAGAGACACTGGTCACCATCTGGAACATGGCGATCGCCTCCTTGAAGCGCAGCCCGCCCGAGGCGCCGGCGGCCTGATTGCCGCGGTTGAACCACTTCTGCTTGGCCAGATGGAAGATCATGTAGATCTTCACCACCGCATTCACGACCTGGTTGAGATAGAGGATGACGACCCAGCTCATCTCGGGCGCGCGGGCATAGCGCCACAGGAAGGCGGTCAGGATCAGCCGCGTGCCGAGGATCCACAGCACCGCATTGACGATGTATCCCGGCATCAGGATCGTCCCCATGATCGCCATGATCGGGCTGACCATCATCGTCCAGATGGCGATCCTCTGGTCGATCAGGCACCACCAGATGAAGAAGGGCATCGCATTTGGCCCCAGCGCGATGGCCCGGCTGCCGTTGCGCAGCATGTTGCCCGACCAGCGGCGGAAGTTCTCGACCATGCGCTGCATGCCCGAACCCTTGATCACCTCGATCGTGTAGACCGTGGTATCGGGCACATAGGTCATCCGCGCGCCGCGCGACAGCAGGTGATACCAGGTCGACTTGTCGTCGCCCGACAGGAACCGGAACCGGCCCCAGAGCCAGTGGTCCAGGTGATCGGCCTCGATCGTGCGGATGAACTTCTCGTCGATGATGTGCCTGGCGCGGAACACGCTGAACCGCCCCGTCAGCGTCAGCACCCGGTTGCTGACGGCATGGCTTTGCATCGCCAGCCGGCGCTGGGCAAAGCGCATCCGCAGCCATGCGGCGATCCATTCGGGGCCGTAGCAGATCACCTCTTCATCGGTGGTCAGCGCCTGCAACTTCGGGTCGGCCGCGAACATCGACAGCGTCTTGCGCAGCACGTCCGGGCCGTAGACGGCATCGCCATCCATGAAGATGACAAGGTCATCCGCCTCGACCCCGTGGCGCGACATGCCGCGCAGGATCATCCCGATGGCCATGCGCTTGCCCGGCTGGTTCTGGCGCAGCAGCGTCACATCGGCCAGATCGCCGGGGATGTCGGCGGCATGGGTCTCGATGAATTCGCGGATCACGGCTTCGTCCTCGGGCGCGCCGCAACCGATCCAGAGCGAGGTCGGGATCCGCTCGGCGCGGATCTGGGCAAGGATCGAGCCAAGGACAAGGCGGGTGATCGCCGGCTCCTCCTTGTAGGTCGTCATCTGGATGTGCAGCCGTCGCGGCCGCCAGCCGGCAGCCCAGATGGCCGCGGCACGCGACCGGCGGGCGGGCCAGAGGCCGTTGGCGTAGAACTCGGACCGGCGCGCATGGTTGAACCACCAGCCGAAGCGCCAGATGCCCAGAAGACCGAGAACGATGGTCAGATGCAGGACCTGCGCGTCGAAGAAGCGGTTGGGCGTAACGATGGCCAGGCCGGCAAGTGCAAGGATGACGACAAGCAGATGCGTGAGGAACCATGGCCCGTATTTCTCGAATCCATAGGGCGCGGGGCCCGAAAGGGCGCGGATCCGGTTGCCGATGTCCTTTTCGAAGGCATAGTCTTGCTGATTGCCCCCGGCGATGGCGCTCATGTGGCCGAACCGCCGACCGTCAGGCCCAGCGCGCGGCGCAGAAGCTGGCGGTCAAGATCGACCTTGACCGGCATGCCTGGCGATAGGCGCGCGCGATCCGTCGGGCTGACGGGGACCACGGTCAGAAGGATCGCAGGGTTGCTTGCGGGGCCGGTATGGTCAAGCCGTCGGACCTGCGCGGGCAGTCTTTGCCGCTGGCCGTCCTCGTTGTAGGTGATCGTCGCACTCATCCCCACCCAGACATCCGTGACATGGGCCGGATCGAGTCGCGCGACGATCGCCTGACCCGACAGCGGATCGGCCGAGGCGGGCGCGGCATGGCCTGCAGTCACATGGATCGTCGAAAGTCGGTCGATGACCAGCGCGCCGAGGTAGGAGAACACCAGCACGAAGATCAGCACATAGACCGCAAGGCTTGCCATCGCGCGCATCGGACGCGGGGTGCGGTTCGACGTGGCGACACGGGCCTCGGCCTCGGTTTCTTCCATCGGAACAAGGTCGACGGGCGTATCGAGCGAAGTGATGATGTCCGAAGTGACGGCCATCCTGCCGGACAGGAGATTGCGGTAGAACAGCCCCAATGTCTCGCGCTGGCGTCCGGTGAGGCCCTCGAACAGAAACTCGTCCGGGGTGTCGCCGGGGGTGAGCGTGACTTCGAAATAGACCCCGACACCCTGGAACGGCACCGAGAGCATCGCCCCGGTCAGGTCGCGCTCGGCCAGACGGGCGTCATACAGCGCGCGCAGGTTCCATTGCGTCACACGCAACGACGCACCATCGGGAAAGCCCACGATGAGCGGCGCCGCAATGCGGAACAAGGTGTCCGGCAACGGTGTCTCGTGCCGAAGGTCCATCGCATCTCCTGCCGCCGTATCGTTTCCTGTTTCAGGACGATCGGAACGGTTCTGCTGTGTTTCTTGCCTGTCGTGGACAATGGCGGCGGTGCGCACGGATGCAACCCCAGGCCGCTGGGCGGGGGCAAACAAACCGCTTGTGTTGCAAGCAAGATTCGATCCGAAAGGCGCTTGCCTTGGTTGTGGATGCAGCGGACAAGACCGCGGAAAAATGGTGGCACCAACCCGAAACGTTTCGGCGGCTGGCCACGATGACCCGCCGGACAGGAGGCCGACCATGACGACGCTGCGCGACCTCAGCCGCCATCTCAACCTGTCGGTCACCCAGATCAGCCGCGCGCTGAACGGCTATTCGGATGTCAGCGAAGACACTCGGCAGCGCGTCGAGAAGGCGGCCAAGGATCTGAATTACCATCCTAATGTAAGCGCGCGCAGGTTGGTGACCGGGCGGTCGGGTGTGGTGGGGCTGGTGATGCCGACCATTCCCGAGGCGCCGCGCGACAGCCTTTTCGTGCAGATCGTGGGCGGGCTTTCTGCACATTTCTCGCGCCGGGGGATGCAGTTCATCCTGCATGTCGCGGATGGTGAGGGCGATATCGTCAATGTCTATCGCCGCTTGATCGACGGCGGGTCGCTGGATGGATTCGTCCTGCTGGAGCCCGAGGTGGACGACCCGCGAATCACCTTCCTCAGGGGGCGCGGCGTGCCCTTCGTCGTGCACGGGCGGCATACGACAGTGGCCGACCACCCCTATTTCGACATCGACAACGACGATGTCGCCTATCGGCTGACCGCCTGCCTGACCGCGCGGGGGCATCGCCGGATCGCGTTTCTGAACGGGCGGGCGGGGCGCACCTATGTTGAATGGAGGCACCAGGGCTACTTGCGCGCATTGGCCGACGCAGGTGTCATGCCGCATCCCGGCTGGCACCTGACCGACGAGATGACCGAAGGATTCGGACTTCTGGGAACGATGCGCCTGCTGGACGGGCCCGGGCCGCATCCGACGGCGATTGTCTGCGGCAACACATTGATTGCGCGTGGTGTTTTCCGCACGCTGAGCGCAATGGGCCTGTCGGTGCCGGGCGATGTCTCGGTCGTGGCGCATGACGACGAATTGCCCGGCGTGCGCATGGCGGGGTTCGAGCCGGCGTTGACCGGCACGCATTCACCGCTTGCCTTCAGCTGGGAACCGCTGGCCGCGCTGCTGGTCGAGGCGATCGACCGGTCCTCGCGGCTTGACCTGGAGGGGCTGCAACGGTTCGGCGAGGTCAGCTTCGTCCAGGGCGGCAGCGTTGGTCCGCCGCGCGATTGACCTTGCGTCACCGAAGTGGCGAGACGGGTTGACCGATGGGGCAGGGGGTGCAGACTCGGCCTTGGTTGGACGCGTTTTGCAGGGCCGCGACGCAGACAGTTGACGCAAGCCACGTGTTAGCGCTACCATTCCAAAACGTTTCGGGTGCGGGATCCGTGCCCGGGGAGGAGAATTAAGAGGGGGTTGGCGCGCGCTGCGCCGGTCAAATCCGGGAGGAAGATAATGACTTTCACGTTCACTTCGGCCGCGCTGCGGTCGACCGCTCTTGCATCCGCCGCCGCCATCGGCCTGGCGGGTGGCGCTGTAGCCCAGGTCGAGATCACCTATGTCTCGGGCGCGGTCGGCAATGCCGTCGCGAATTTCGCCGAGCTGGTCCGCCCCTGGGAAGAGGCGACCGGAAACACGGTCACGCTGGTGCCGATGCCCGCCTCGACCACCGACCAGTTCGGCCAGTATCGTCTGTGGCTTGCGGCGCAGAACGGCGATATCGACCTGTTTCAGACCGATGTGATCTGGGCCCCGCAGCTGGCCAATCACTTCGTCGATCTGACCGAGGCCGCGGCCGATCTGATCCCGCAGCATTTCCCCTCGATCATCGAATCCCAGACTGTGAACGGGAGCCTTGTGGCGTTGCCGATCTTCACCGATGCGCCGGCGCTTTACTATCGCGCCGATCTGCTTGAAAAGCACGGCTTCGACGTGCCCTCGACCTGGGAAGAAATGACCGTCACCGCCCAGGCGATCCAGGATGCCGAGCGCGCCGAGGGCAACAGCGCGATCTGGGGTTTCATCTGGCAGGGCAACGCCTACGAGGGCCTGACCTGCAACGCGCTGGAATGGGTCAAGTCCTTCGGCGGCGGCCAGATCGTCGAGGCCGACGGCACCATCTCGATCAACAACCCCGAAGCGGCGGCTGCGATCGAACTGGCGGCAAGCTGGGTCGGCACGATCAGCCCCGAAGGCGTTCTGGCCTATCAGGAAGAAGAGGCCCGCGGCCTGTGGCAGACCGGCAATGCGGTCTTCATGCGCAACTGGCCCTATGCCTACGGCCTTGGCAATGGCGAGGACAGCGCGGTGCGCGGCCTCTTCGGTGTGGCCCCCCTGCCCACGGGCGGCGACAATGACAGTTCGGCCGCAACACTGGGCGGCTGGAACGTGGCCGTGTCGCGCTATTCGGCCAATCAGGAAGCGGCGATAAGCCTTGCGCTTTATCTGTCCGGGCCCGAGGCGCAGAAACAGCGGGCGATCAACGAATCCAACCTGCCGACGATCATCGCGCTTTACGACGATCCCGATATCGCCGAGGCCCAGCCGATCATCCCTCAGTGGAAGGACGTCTTCCTGCAGGCCGTGCCGCGCCCGTCCGCCCCGACGCTGGCCAGCTACAATCAGGTGTCTTCGATGTTCTGGACGGCGGTGCATGACGTGCTGTCGGGCAACACGACGGCCTCGGCCTCGCTCGAACTGCTCGAGGCCGATCTGGAAGACCTCAAGGACGGCGCCTGGCGCTGACTGATCGGCGGGTGCCGATGATCCGGGCCGCACGCGGCCCGGACCTGCGGATGTTCGGGGCCGGCGGGCAATGCCCTCGGCCCCGGTTGACAGGCCTCGAACCGTAGCAAGACCGCCCCTGAAGGCGGCGCAGGCGGGGCCTTAAGGGAGGGGACCCCGGCCTATGGCGACAGTGACGACCGACGCCCCGCTGCCCGAGCGGCGCGAGATTAGCCTTCAGACGCAACGCGCGCGCGCTGCGTTCTGGTTTCTGGTCCCGATGCTGGTGATGCTGTTCGTGGTTGCGGCCTGGCCGCTGATGCGGTCGATCTGGTTTTCCTTCACCGACACGCGGCTGGACAACCTGTATGGCGGTCGCTGGATCGGGATCGACAACTACCTGCGCTGGAGCGTTCTGGAGTCCGGCGCCATCCGCTGGCGCGGCACGCTGGTCGACCCGGCCTGGTGGAACGCGGTCCGCAATACCGTCCGCTTCGCCGTGATCTCGGTCGCGTTCGAGACGGTGCTGGGTCTGATGATCGCGCTGATGCTGCATGCCGAATTCAAGGGCCGCGGCATCATGCGGGCCGCAATCCTTATCCCTTGGGCGATCCCGACCATCGTCTCGGCCAAGATGTGGGCCTGGATGCTGAACGACCAGTTCGGGATCATCAACGACATCCTGATCCGGCTGGGCTTCATCGAGACCGGCATCGCCTGGACGGCGCGGGCCGACACGGCGATGATCGCGATCCTGGTCGTCGACATCTGGAAGACGACGCCGTTCATGGCACTTCTGTGCCTTGCCGGGCTGCAGATGATCCCGCGCGACATATACGAGGCGGCGAAGGTGGACGGCGTCCATCCGGTCAAGGTCTTCTTCAGGGTGACATTGCCGTTGGTGCGGCCGGCCCTGATGGTGGCGGTGATCTTCCGCCTGCTCGATGCGCTGCGGATCTTCGATCTGGTCTATGTGCTGACGCCCAATTCCTCGGCCACCAAGACCATGTCCGTCATCAGCCGCGAGAACATGATCGATTTCAACAACTTCGCCTATGGCTCGGCCCAGTCGACGCTGCTTTTCGCGATCATCGCGGTCTTCGTGGCGCTGTATATCTGGCTGGGCAAGGTGGATCTTGCGGGGAACAGCGGCAGATGAACCAGAGTGCCTCGACCCTTTTCTGGAACGTGATGTTCTATCTGGCCGTGGTCGTGGTCTTCGTGATCGCGGTCTTTCCCTTCTATTACGCGGTCCTGACCAGCTTCAAGACGGGCACCGCGATCTTCCGGGTAACCTACTGGCCCGACAGCCTGAACTGGGCCAACTACATCGCGGTCTTTTCGGGCCGCAACTTCCTGCGCTCGATCTACAACTCGGTCTTCGTGGCCTCGATAACGGTGATGGCGGCGCTGTTTCTGGCCGTCACGGCGTCCTACGCGCTGGCGCGGGTGCGGTTCCGGGGGCGGGGCCTTCTGCTGATGACGATCCTTGCAGTGTCGATGTTCCCCCAGATCGCCGTTCTGGCGGGCCTGTTCGAACTGGTCCGGTTCATCGGCGTCTTCAACACGCCCTGGGCGCTGATCCTGTCCTACACGATCTTTACGCTGCCCTTCACGGTCTGGGTCTTGACGACCTTCATGCGCGAACTGCCGATGGAGATCGAGGAAGCCGCCATCGTCGACGGGGCGAGTCCATGGGTCATCATCACCAAGGTGTTCCTGCCGCTGCTCTGGCCGGCGCTGGTGACCACGGGCCTGCTGGCCTTCATCGGAGCCTGGAACGAGTTCCTGTTCGCGCTGACCTTCACAATCACGGAAACGCAGCGCACCGTGCCCGTCGCCATCGCGCTTCTGTCGGGCGCGAGCGAGCAGGAGATCCCCTGGGGACCGATCATGGCGGCATCCGTCATCGTGACGGTGCCGCTCATCATCCTCGTCCTCATTTTCCAGCGCAAGATCGTGGCGGGCCTGACCGCAGGCGGCGTCAAGGGCTGATCGGAGAACCAACATGGCGAACATCCAACTCAAGGCCGTCCGCAAGTCCTATGGCGCGGTCGATGTGATCAAGGGGGTCGATCTCGACATCCGCAAGGGCGAGTTCATGGTCTTCGTCGGGCCCTCGGGTTGCGGCAAGTCCACGCTTTTGCGGCTGATCTCGGGGCTTGAGGCGATCACCTCGGGCGATCTGCTGTTCGACGGGGAACGGGTGAACAACGTCCTGCCCTCGCAGCGGGGCATCGCGATGGTGTTTCAAAGCTATGCGCTTTATCCCCATATGACGGTCTACGACAACATGGCCTTCGGCATGAAGCTGGCCAAGGCCGGCAGGGCCGAGATGGACGCTCGCGTGCGCAGGGCAGCGGCGATGCTGCAGATCGACCATCTGCTGGACCGGTTGCCCAAGCAACTGTCCGGCGGCCAGCGGCAGCGGGTTGCGATCGGACGCGCCATCGTGCGCGATCCGCGCGTCTTCCTGTTCGACGAACCCCTCTCGAACCTCGATGCCGCGCTGCGGGTGGCGACCCGGCTCGAGATCGCCAAGCTCAAGCATGACATGGCCGATGTGACGATGATCTACGTCACCCATGACCAGGTCGAGGCGATGACACTCGCCGACCGGATCTGCGTCCTGCGGGACGGGGTGGTCGAACAGGTGGGCACCCCGACCGAGCTGTATGACAGCCCGAATTCGACCTTCGTCGCAGGTTTCATCGGATCACCCAAGATGAACCTTCTGACCGGGGATGTCGCCAGGGCGCATGGCTGCGAGACGCTGGGGATCCGGTCGGAACATATCACGGTGGTGCCGGACGGGTCGGGCCTCTGGACCGGCAAGGTTGTCCATACCGAGGATCTGGGATCGGACAACTACATCTTCGTTGAACTGGGGCAGGCCGAGCCGGTGATCGTGCGCCAGCCCGGCAAGGCCGATGTCTCGGTCGGCACGACGGTGTCGATTACACCGCAGCCGCAGCATCTGCACCGTTTCGATGATCAGGGCAAACCTGTTCAGGGTGCGGTCGCCGCGTGATCGACAAAAAACCCGGGGCGCGCGGCCATATAAGGGCCGCGATCCGGGCGGATCATCTGCTTGACTGGTCAGTCCCGGGGGGGCGTCGTGTCCCTAGCGACCCCAAACACGGACGTCGCCGCAATCCATGTGCACGAAGTTGGAGCCCGAATAGCTGCCCACGCCACCACCCTGGCAGGCGGCGGCGGCCCGGGCGATCTGGGCCACGGAGCGACTGTTGAGCCGCAGATCGGCTGCCTGCCCGCGCAGATGCAGAGAATTGCGCGCAACCCCGTTCGAGGTGCTGCGCAGCATCGCATTGGTTTCGGGCGAACGATAGCCCGACAGAAGCATATAGGGTTCATCGACCTCGAGCAGGCGGTGCGAGGCGGCCATGATGTCGATGGCGCGCGTGTCGATGGCCACGGCCTGACCGTTGCGCCAGTCACGCATGAACAGGCTGATCTCGCGAATCGCGTCGGCGAGATAATCCCCGTTGATCCAGTAGACCATGTCGATCCGTTCGCCCGTCCGGTCGGAATACATCCGGAACCTGCGCACCGAACCACCGTTGCGGATGAAACCCGCGGCCTTGGAATAGGTCGGTGCTGCTGACACCGCCGTCGCCGCAAATGCAGCCAATACACCACGCCGGGTGAAACCCGTTGTCTTCTTGTCTATCATCTGTCCAGCGCCCGTTCCGTGTAAGTCCGTGTTTTCACGAACATTCTGCCATCTTTTCCCCAGATGTGTCGGGACTATGGCACAACTCTCGAAGTCAACCAACCCGTCATTAGCCTCCTTTCGGTGAACAATTGCCTAATCGGCAGGATTTTGCGCAACACTTTGGATTCTGATGCGTTGTTGCCAAAACGCCATGGTTGCGTGGCGCTGGCGGCACAGGGTCCCCTCTGAATTGTCCGGATCGGGGCAAATCGGGTTAACCTTGGCCCCGTATGTTCCCGGGGCTTGCAGATCGCCCCGTCACGCAGTTCGAGGACCAGATGACCGACCTGACCCAGCTTTCCCGCCGCCGCCTCCTCACCGCCATCTCGTCGGGTGCGCTTGTCTCGCTTCTGCCGGGGGCGGGGCAGGCGGTGACGCTGGTCACGGGCTTCCGCCAGGGCGTGGCCGAAGCGGCGGCGCGGGACGAGGCGTTGTCGGCCTTCTACCGCGCCCGCAATTTCGAAGGCATCTGGACCGGCGACAGCGACATCGCCATCGCCCGACGCAACGCGCTTCTGTCGGCGCTGACAGAAGCGCCCCTGCACGGCCTGCCGGAAAGCCGCCACGATCCGCGTGGCCTGATCGCGATGTTGCAGAATGCGCGTAGCCCGCTTGATCAGGGCGTGGCCGAGGTCGAACTTTCTGCCCGTTTCCTGCGCTTCGCGCGCGACGTGAACACCGGCATGCTGACGCCCGGCCGCGTGATCAGCCAGATCAAGCGCGACGTGCCGCTGCGCGACCGCTTCGAACTTCTGACCGAATTCGCGGATGCGATCCCATCGGCCTTCATGCGCGATCTTGCGCCCACTTCACCGGAATATGCCCGCCTGATCCGTGCCCGCATGCAGATGGAGGCGCTGATCGCGCAGGGCGGCTGGGGGCCGGCGGTGCCCTCGGGCCGGATCGAGCCGGGTCAGTCGGGCGACGCTGTCGTGGCCCTGCGCAACCGGCTGATCGCGATGGCATACCTCATGCCGACGCCCACCCGCACCTACGATGCGCAGATGGTGGCTGCGGTTGAACGGGTGCAGGCCTGGCACGGCCTCAATGTCGACGGCATCGCGGGCGAGAGCACGATCGCCGCGATCAATGTCCCGCCCGACGAGCGGATGAAGTCGGTCATAGTCGCGCTGGAGCGCGAGCGGTGGTCGAACATCCCACGCGGGGACCGGCATATCTGGGTCAACCTCTGCGACCAGTCCGCCTGCATCGTCGATCACGACCGCGAGACGTTCCGCACCCGCGGCGTGATCGGGGCCAAGGCGGACTATCGCCAGACCCCCGAATTCTCGGACGAGATGGAGTATATGGACATCAACCCGACGTGGTTCGTCCCGCGGTCGATCATCACGCGCGACTACCTGCCCGCACTGCAGCGCAACCGCAACGCGCTGTCGCATCTGCGGGTCGTCGATCGGCAGGGCCGGGTCGTGAACCGCAACAACGTCGATTTCAGCCGCTATTCGGCATCGAGCTTTCCCTATGCGATGCAACAGCCGCCCAGCCGCACCAACGCGCTGGGGTTGGTCAAGTTCATGTTCCCCAATGTCCATAACATCTATCTGCATGACACCCCGGCGAAAGAGCTGTTCGCCCATGAGACGCGCACCTACAGCTATGGCTGTGTCCGGCTGAACGACCCATTCGAATTCGCCTATACCCTGCTTGAGCGCCAGACCCCCGATCCCGAAGGGTTTTTCCACGAGCGGCTGCGCACCGGTTCCGAGATCCGGGTCCGGCTCGAGGAATATGTGCCGGTCCATCTCGACTATCGCACGGCCTTCACCCATGTCGACGGCACGATCCAGTTCCGCCGGGATATCTATGACCGCGATGCGCGCATCTGGCAGGCGCTTGCCGCCGAAGGGGTGGCGGTGACGACCTATCGCGGCTAGGTCTTGCTCTGGACAGTCCCGGGGGCGGCCCATGCGCTATTCCATTGCCGAGATCGCGGCGGCGCTCGGGGCCGAGGCTGCGGGTGACCTGACGCTGCGGGTCGGTGCCGCGGCCGAGCCTGCGGCTGCCGGCGAAGGCGATATCGCGCTGGCCTTGGCGCCGGCCTATGCCGGGCAGCTGGCCCAGGGCCGGGCGAAGGCGGCGGTTGTCTGGCCGGGGGCCGACTGGCAGGGGTTGGGGCTGCGGGCCGCGATCTTTGCGCCGCGCGGGCGGCTGGCGATGGCGCGGCTGACGGGCCTTCTGGCGCTCGATGCCGGCATCGGGCCCGGCATCCACCCATCGGCTGTGATCGACCCGACGGCAGTGATCGGTGAGGGCGTGGCCATCGGCCCGCTTGCCGTCATCGGGCCGGGGGCGGGGATCGGGGCGGGATGCCGGATCGGGGCGCAGGTGACGGTGGG
>JAFIEN010000071.1 GCA_020832515.1 Rubellimicrobium sp.
GGTGCGCGATGACAAGGCCCGTCCGCCCCTCGAGCAGTTTGACCAGCGCCTTCTGGATCTGCTGTTCGGTATAGCTGTCGATGCTGGACGTCGCCTCGTCCAGCACAAGGATCTTGGCATCGGCGACCAGCGCGCGGGCAAAGCTGATCAGTTGGCGCTGGCCCATCGACAGGTTCGCGCCGCGCTCTGTCATCAGCGTGTCGTAACCCTGCGGCAGCCGTTCGATCAGGTCATCCGCGCCCACGGTGCGGGCGGCCTGTCTGACCTCCTCGTCGGTGGCATCCTTCTTGTTGTAGCGGATGTTCTCCATCACCGTGCCGGTGAACAGGAACGGTTCCTGCAGGACCATCGCGATCTGCCGACCAAGCGAGGCCTGCGTGACCTGCCGCACGTCATGGCCGCCGACCAGAACCGCGCCGCCATCCACGTCATAGAAGCGGTGGATCAGCGACATGATCGAGGATTTGCCCGAGCCGGTAGGGCCGACCAGCGCCACGGTTTCGCCGGGCGCCACGCTGAAGCTGACGCCCTTCAGCACCGGCTGATCGGGCACATAGGCAAAACGCACATCGCGGAATTCCACCGATCCCGGCGCATCGTCGGGCAGGTCCACCGCGTCGCTTGCATCCGTCACGAACAGCGGCACATCCAGCACCTCGGTCAGTCGCTGGCCCGAGGCCATGGCCCGCTGCATCACCGAATATTGCATGGTCAGCGACCGGATCGGATCGAAGAACCGCTGGATGAAGAACAGGAAGGCGACCATCACGCCCACGTCCAGTTGCCGGTCCAGCACCATGCCGCCGCCGACGACCACGACCACGGCCATGGCGATGCCGGTCAGCCCGTCGACGATGGGCACCAGCACCTGCGCATATTTCGCCGACAGAAGCTGTGCGCGCAGGTTGGTGTGCGCCTTGTCGTCGAACAGTTGCAGGTTGACCGTCTGCCGCGTCATCCCCTGCACCGTGCGCACGCCCTGGATCGCCTCGGCAAGCGCGCCGGCCGTCACGGAATTGGCTTCATGCGCGGCGATGAAGACGGCGCGCGCGCGCGGCAGCCAGACCAGGCGCACGATGAACAGCACCGGCAGGATCGAGAGCGTCAGAAGCCCCAACTGCCAGTCCAGCCAGAGCATGCAGCCCACGATCCCGAACAGAAGCACCAGATCGCCCACGGAAATCACCGAGGTCTCCAGAAACTCCTGCATGGAATTCACGTCGCCCTGCAGCCGCGACATGAGGCGGCCGACCTCGGTCTTGTCCATGAAGCTTTGGCTGACGCGCTGCAGATGGGCGAACATCGCCTCGCGGATGTCGAAAAGCACGTTTTCGGCCACCCGGCCCACCGTGCGTTCCTGTACCCAACTGGCGGCGAAGTTGATCACGATCACCACGGCAAAGGCCGCAATCGACCATGCAAGCGCCTGCCGCCCGTCTTCGGCCAGAAGGCCGTCGTCGATGGCGGTGCGGATGATCATCGGGATGGCGAGTTGCGACAGCGTGAAGATCAGGACCGCCGCGACCGAGATGTAGAACTGCCGCTTGTAGGGATCGACGAAGGTCCAGATGCGGCCAAGGATCCGCTTGTCGAAGACGCGGCCGAAGATCTCTTCCTGCACGCGGTGCGACCCCACCACGGCGCGCGGCGGCCTGCGGCCATCCTCGCGCACGTCGTGGCGTTCGGCCTCTGCCTCGCCGCTCATGACGCGCGTGCTCCGTATGAACGGTTCTGCAGGTCGTAAAGCGCGCGGTAGCGGCCGTTCAGGGCCAGCAGTTCGTCATGGCTGCCCTGTTCGATCACCTCGCCATGATCCAGCACAAGGATCCGGTCGGCATGCATCAGCGTGTTGAGGCGATGCGCAACAAGGATCGTCACCCGGTCCTCGGCCTGTTCGCGCAACGCCTCGAAGATCCGCGCCTCGGTCCTTGCGTCGATGGCGGCGGTGGAATCGTCGAAGACCAGCACCGCCGGTTTCAGCATGACCGTGCGCGCGATCGACATGCGCTGCCGCTGCCCGCCCGAAAGCGAGGCGCCACGTTCGCCCACCACGGTGCGGTAGCGTTCGGGCAGGGTGTCGATATAGCTGTGCAGCTGCGCCGCGTCCGAGGCGCCTTCGATCTTTTGCGGCGGGGCCCAGGGATCGCCATAGGCGATGTTGTTCTCCATCGAGGTGGTGAACATGAACACGTCCTGACTGACCACCGCAACCGACTGGCGCAGCGATTTCAGCGTCACTTCGCGGATGTCCTGCCCGTCCAGCGTGATCCGCCCGCCCGTCACGTCGTAAAAGCGCGGGATCAGCTGCGCGATGGTCGTCTTGCCGCTGCCCTGCGGGCCGATCAGGCCGATGGTTTCGCCCCGTTTCGCGGTGAAGGACAGATTGCGGATCACCGGCACGCCGGGGGCCGAGGGGTAGGCGAAGCTTACATCCTCGAAGCGCAGCGTGCCTTCGGTCACTTGCACCGGCTGCGCGTCGGGCGCATCCGCCACCACCGGATCAAGGTCGAGAAGCGCGAACAGCCGCGCGCCGCAGGTCGAGGTGCGGGCGATGGCGTTGACCAGCATCCCAAGCTGGCGGACGGGCATCTGCAGGATGGTCATGAAGGTCAGGAAGGCGGCCAGCGTGCCGACCGTGATCTCGCCGTTCTGGACCTTGATCCCGCCGACCCACAGGACCAGACCCATCGCCGCGAAGAAGGACAGCGTCATCCAGCTTGTGGAACTGACGCGCAGGTCGACCCGCTCATGCGCGAGGTCCAGCGCGCTGAGGCTGGCGGCATGGAACTTCGCAAGCTCGTGATCCTGCGCGGAAAAGGCGCGCACGACGCGGATGCCGGCAAGGTTTTCCTCCATCACCCGCGTCAGCACGTCGAGCCGCTTTTGCAGGTCAAGCCATGTGCCCCGCAGGCGCAGTTGCGCGACCGACGATTTCCACCCCACATAAGGCACGAAGCTGAGCGCCATGAGCCCGAGGAGAAGGTCGATCGACAAAAGCCAGTAGCCCCCCACGCCGATCAGGATCGCCAGAAGAAGCGCCCGGATCAGCGCGGTCGAGAAATACATCCGCACGCCTTCGATATCGAGAAGGCCCAGCGTGATCAGGTCGCCCGAATGGACCGAGTCGTGAAAGCCGAAGCTGAGGTTCTGGATCTTGTCGTAGAACTGAAGCCGCAGCCGATAGCCGGTGTGATGGCCCACGGATTCGGAATAGTAGTTCTGCAGCGTGGCGAAGATCCCGCGCAGCGTCGAGACCACAAGGACCAGGACCGCCGTCGTCCAGAGTGCCGCGCGCGCCGCCCCTTCGTCCAGCGTGATCGCTGTCTGGGTCTGGTCGACGGCCTGACCCAGAAGCTGGGGAATGACAAGCTGCAGCGTGGCGGCAATCAGGGTAGCGATCACTGCGATCACGACCTGCCACGGCGTTTCCCATGCAAGCCGGGTAACGCGCCACATGGTGGCAAGCCCCGTCATCCAGCCGACGGTATCGGTCTTCTCCATGACTTCGACGCGGGCGGTGTCGGGGCCCGAGGATTTCGCAGGAAGGATATGGCTGTGCGCGGTCATCGCGAGGTTCAGGGCATTCCGTCGGGCCGGATGTTGGCACGACTCGGGTGTTTCATCGGTTATTGCGCGATGGGAGCGGGAGTGTAAGCCCGGTGAGTGATATATCGTCAGATGACGAACGGGTGGCCGGGTTTTCGTCCGGGTTTTCGTCGGGGTTTTCGTCGGGGGCGCGCGAAACGGTGCAGGGCTATGGCGCCGGGTCCTGCGGCTTGCACCCCTGCCATGTCCGGCCGAAGACGCGATCATGCGCGCACTTTCGCAGGGGTGGAACAAGATGCTACCTGATGGTCCATGACAGGTTTTGCTGATCCTGCCCCGAACGAGATATCTGACGTGGTGATCACACCCGCGTCCGCGACCGGCCATCTGGCGCTTGAAGGGGCGCTGACGGTGACGACCGTGTCGCGGCTGGATGCGGCGCTTCAGGCCTTGCCGGCGAAGGCGGTCACCCTTGATCTGGGGCAGGTGACACGGTTCGACACGGCGGGTGCCTGGGCGATCGTGCGGTTCGAGCAGCGGCTGGGGCAGTCGGGCGAGGTTCTCGGGATCGAGAACCTGTCCGAGCAGGACGGGCAGCTCCTGGCCACGATCCGCAACTCCATGCCCGATGTTCCGGACACGCCGCAGCCTGCCCGGTCGATTGTGGACAGGGTCGCCGATCTGGGCCAGGCCGTGACGGTCAGCCTGGGCTACGGGCTGGCGCTCATGGGCTATCTGGGCCTGTTCGTGGCGCGACTGGGCCGGTCGCTGCGGCATCCGTCCGAATTCCGCCTCACCGCTCTGGTGCATCACTGCCACGAGGTGGGCGTCAAGGCGGTGCCGATCGTGTCGCTCATGGCGTTCCTGATCGGGGTGGTGCTGGCGTTTCAGGGCTCGACCCAGTTGCGCCAGTTCGGGGCCGAGGTCTTTGTCGTCGACCTGATCGCCATCTCGATCCTGCGCGAGCTTGGGATCCTTCTGACATCGATCATCGTGGCGGGGCGGACCGCCTCGGCCTTTACCGCTGCCATCGGGTCGATGAAGATGCGCGAAGAGATCGACGCGATGCGCACCCTGGGCCTTGATCCGGCCATGGTGTTGTTCGTGCCGCGGATCCTTGCGCTGCTCCTGATGCTGCCCATCCTTGGCCTGATCGCCAATGTCATGGGCCTTCTCGGCGGGGCGATCATGTCCTGGATCGAGCTTGGCATCTCGCCCGCGATGTTCCGCACCCGGCTGGTCGAGGGGACGGATGTCAGCCATGTCTTCGTGGGCATGGTCAAGGCGCCGGTCTTTGCGCTGATCATCGGGATCATCGGTTGCCATGCGGGGATGCAGGTGGAAAGCAACGCAGAGTCGCTGGGTCGGCAGACGTCGAACGCGGTCGTCGCCGCGATCTTTGCGGTCATCGTGGCGGATGCGGCCTTTTCGATCTTCTTTTCGCAACTGGGCATCTAGGCATGGCCCCCGAAACACAAGGCCAGGACGACATCGTCATCCGCATCCGGGGCCTGCGCAATGCCTTCGGCAGCCATGTGGTGCATGACGCGCTTGACCTTGATGTCCGGCGGGGCGAGGTGCTGGGCGTTGTCGGCGGATCGGGGACGGGAAAATCCGTCCTGTTGCGCAGCATCGCGGGGTTGCAGCGGCCCGTGGCCGGCAGCATCAACGTCCTTGGAACCGATGTCATGACCGCGGACGAGGATACCCGCACCGCGCTCGAGGCGCGCTGGGGCGTGATGTTTCAGGATGGCGCGCTGTTTTCGTCGCTGACCGTGCGCGAGAATGTGGAAGTGCCGATGCGACAGGTCCGGGGCCTGTCGCCTTCGATCCGGTCGCAGCTGGCGGATCTCAAGATCTCGATGGCCGGGTTGCCGTGGCTGGCGGGCGACAAGTATCCGTCCGAACTGTCGGGCGGCATGCGCAAGCGGGCGGGGCTTGCACGCGCGCTGGCGCTTGACCCGGAAATCGTGTTTCTGGACGAACCGACCGCCGGTCTCGATCCGATCGGGGCCACCGCATTCGATACGCTGATAAGGGGGCTCAGCCGGTCGATGGGCCTGACGGTGTTTCTGGTGACGCATGACCTTGATACGCTGCATGCTGTCTGTGACCGGATCGCCGTCCTGGCAGAAAAGAAGGTGCTGGTGACTGGAACCATGCAAGAGATGCTGAACGTCGATCACCCCTGGGTGCACGAGTATTTTCACGGCCCCCGCGCCCGCGCCGCGATGGATGCCGTGACCCGGGACGAGGACTGACCGATGGAAACACGCGCGAATTACATCCTGATCGGGGCCTTCACGCTGGCGGGGATGCTGGGGATCGTCGCCTTCGTGCTGTGGTTCGCCCGGATCGAGCTGGACCGCCAGTTCGCCTATTTCGACATTGCATTCACGTCGGTCTCTGGTCTCAGTGCCGCTTCCGACGTGCGCTTCTCGGGCCTGCCGGTGGGACAGGTTGTCTCTGTCGGCCTGTCGCCCGATGGCGATGGCACCGTCAATGTCCGGATCGAGATCGACGCCGATACGCCGGTGCGGACCGATTCCATCGCCACGATCGAATCGCAGGGCGTGACGGGCGTGTCCTTCGTGGGCATCAGCCCCGGCACGCCCGAGGCCGATCTGCTGGTGCGCACGCCCGGTGGACCCTTTCCCCGGATCGAGGCCGGCCGCTCGGCCCTGCAAAGCCTGAGCGAGGATGCGCCGCAGATCCTGACCGAGACGCTGTCGATCCTTGAAGGCGTGAACAACCTTCTGACCGATGCGAACCAGGACCGCGTGGACCGCATCCTGACGAACATGGAGGATGCCTCGGCCAATTTCGCTGCCGCACTTGAGGATTTCTCGATCGTGACATCCTCTGTGTCGGAATTCGCGACCCAGATCGACAGTTTCAACGCAACGCTGGAAGACCTGACCGGTGCGATGACGGGTCTGCTCGAGACGGCGGACGACACGCTTCTGTCGATTGGTACGCTGGCCGAGGATTCGCGGGTGACGCTTTCGGTGCTGGTCGAGACGATGACAAGCACCCAGAACCTGTTGATCGAAGCCGAGCGCTTCATCGCCGAGGAACTGAGCACCACGACCGGCGAAATCGGGCGCGTGGCCGATGCTGTGGGTGCCGAGGTCACGGTGCTGAGCGCCGAGGCGCAGACCATGCTGGCCACCTTCACCACGACCGGCACGACCGCGAATGCCCGCCTGACCGAGGCGCAGGAAACGCTGGCCGCCGCCAATGCGGCCATTGCCCGCGTCGAGACGACGCTGGACGGCCTCGACAGTGCGGCGGGCAGTGTCGAAGCGCTGATGGTGGGCGATGGGGCGGCACTTCTGGCCGAGGCGCGGGCGGCCGTGGCCGAGGTGACGCGCGCCACCGGCGTGATCGGCGAGGTGGCCGAGGCGGACCTGCCTGCCATCGTCGCGGCCCTGCGCGAGACGACCGAGACCGTTGCCCGCGTGGTCGAGGAGGTGGGGGCCGACCTGACCGGAAGTTCGGGCTGGATCGAGGCGCTGGCGGGCGACGCCCGCGCCCTGATATCGGAGGTCGGCGAGACCTTTGCGAGTGCGAATGAAACGCTGGCCGCGGTGAATGCCGCGCTCGAGACGGGGGACGCGGCCCTTGCCGCTGCCGCGCGCGCCTTTGACGGGGCGGATGGGCTGATCAACGATGAAGGTGCCACATTGGTGGCCGACCTGCGCGCGACCATGGCGACGCTCGATGCCGCGATCGCGCAGGTTGCTGGCGACATTCCGGCGATCACCGGCGATCTTCGCTCGGCCAGCGCCGCCGCGGAAGAGGCCTTTACCGCGATGAACCGTCTGGTCGCGGGCTCTGCCGCGCCGGTCGAGGCGTTCACCACGACGGGCCTTGCGAACTACACCCGCCTTGCGCAGGAGGCGCGAAGCCTTGTCGGCAATCTCGAGGCCCTGACAAATCAGATACAGCGCGACCCCGCGCGGTTCTTCCTCAACCAGCAGACCCCCGATTTCAGACGATAGGGACCATATCATGACGATCCGGCTAGTGCTTGCTGTCTGTTGCCTTGTCGCGCTTTCCGGCTGCGGCACGATCTCGGCGCTCGAGGGGGCGACCGCGCCCCTGGACGTGTTCGAACTGCGCGCCCAGCCCCAGCCCCAGGCCGCGCGGCAAAGCCCGGTGCAGGTGATCGTCGAACTGCCCAGCACGACCGGGGCGCTGGATACCGACCGGATCATGATCCGGCCGAATGCGCTGCAGGCGCAATACCTGCCCGAGGTGCGCTGGGGTGATCCGGTGCCGGTGATGCTGCAGACGCTGATGCTGCGCAGCATCGAAAGCACTGGCGCCTTCGCCTATGTCGGCCGCCGGCCGCTTGGGGCTGGCGGGGATTTCGCGATCCTGACCGAGTTGCGGGATTTCCAGGCCGAGCTTGACCCGGAAGGCGAGACCGCCACGGTCCGGCTGCAGATGACCGCCCGAATGCTGCGCGAGGGCGACATGCGGATCGTCGCCACTCGGGCCTTCGCGGCCACCGCGCCTGCCGCCTCGACCGAGACGGGCGCCATCATCGCGGCCTTCGATGCGGCGGCCGCACAGCTGATGCCCGATATCACGTCCTGGGCACTGGCAAGCGCAGGAGCGCGGTGAGGGCCGCGCAGCGGTCTGGCCGATAAGGGCCGGCCGACGTCTCTAGCCGACCTCGACCGTCCCTTCGGCGGTGAAGGTCGTGCCGTCCTCATGCGTCCAGGTAAAAACGAAGTCGCCCGGCGCCTCGGCGCGCACGAAGAAGGTCAGCGTCGGGTTGGCGGCGCTGCCATTGGCGTAATCGACGGCGATCACGGTCTCGCCGTTCATGGTGGCTTCGAACCGGCTCAGCATGTCGCGCGGCGCGGAAGAGCTGACGGCGGTGATCATCTCGTGGTCGATCAGGGTGCGGATCTCGATCACATCGCCGGGAGCGGCGGTTTCGGGAAGGCGGATGCGGGGGGTGGACATGGTCGGACCCTTCCTTTCAGGTGGAGCAGCCGCCGATCGTCACGGCGGTGCGGGCCGCGGCCCGAAGCACCCGGCCATCGGAGGTTTCGGCAAAGGCAAGGAACTGCTGCCCCTCGGCCAGACGCACGCGGGTAAAGATCTCGGCCCGGCCAAGCCGCGGGGTCAGGTGAAAGCTGCCCAGGCCCGGCGCGGGATTCAGCGTCGCGACAAGGTGGATCGCGGTGACATGGTCATCCTCGGTCATCGGGCTGTCCACGATGACCGTCACCGGTACCTGCGCACCGTTATCGGCCGAGACGGGCGCATCGAGGGTGATGCCGGCGTCGATGGGTGTACGGCCGGCAAGGATGGCATCGACCGCTGCCTGCACATCGGGCGTCAGACCCTGCGCAGTTGCCGGCGTCACCTGCACAAGGATCAAGGATGCACCGGCGGCCGCACCAGTCAGGAACATGCGTCGATCAAGCGTCGTCATCTGCCTTTCCCCCTTTCTTGTTGCCGCGGACCTGCGTCAGCCCGCCCAACCACGCATCACGAGAACATGTCCTTCGTGATGCTGTCGTACCAGGCATCCGCATAGCGCGCCTCGAGGGCCCGGTCCGGTGCCTTTTCCGCAAGCGGCCCGCGCGGCGACACGCCGCCCGAGTCGGGCGTCTCGGCGATCCCCTCTTCGCCCGGGCGGAAGACGCCCACGACCGAGATCCCGTAATCCTGCCCGATATGACTATAGCAGGTGTTGAAGTAGACGGGATCGGCCCAGGCCTCACGCCCGGTCACGTCTGCAAGAGCGGCGGCGACCGCCGTCTTCGAGGTAGAATTGGCGATATAGCCCGATTTGGGCATGGGTGAACCGATGTTGGCATCCCCGATGACGTGGATATCGGCGGCGGCCGTCGCCTCGAAGGTGAGGGGGGCGACCGGCACCCAGCCGGATTCGTTCGTCAGCCCCGTTTCCTGCGCGATCGAGGCGGCCTGCTGTGGCGGGATGACATTGCCCAGATCGACGCGATGCTCTTCGCCGAACTCGCTGATGAAAAGCTTGTTCCCGGGATCGACGCGCACGATCGTCCCGTCAAGGCTGGCGGGGACCCATTCGATCATGTCGCCGTAAAGCTCGGCCCAGCCATCCTCGAACAGACCCTGTTTCGAGAAGGCGTCCTTGGCATCGAAGGCAAGGATCTTGGCGGTGGGGTTCGCCTGCTTGAGGTGATGCGCGATCATCGAGATCCGCTCGTAGGGGCCGGGCGGGCAGCGGAACGGGTTGGGCGGAATGGCCAGCCCCACCACGCCGCCTTCGGGCAGCGCCTCGAGTTGCTGACGAAGAAGCGTGATCTGCGATCCGTCCCCGCCCATCCAGGCATGGGGAAAGATCTCGGCTGCGGCCTCGTCATAGCCCTCGATCGCGCCCCAGCGCAGCGAGATCCCCGGTGACAGGATCAGCTTGTCGTAATCAAGCACCGTGCCGTTGGCCAGTTGCACCGAATGGCCGTCCGGGTCGATGCCCGCAGCGCGGTCGTGGATCACCTCGATCCCGCGGGCGACAAGGCCGTCGTAGGAATGGGTGATGTCGGCCAGCGTCCGTTTGCCGCCCAGGATCAGGTTGCCATAGGGGCAGGTGATGAAGGTCGGTTGCGGCTCGACCAGGGTGACGGCGACCTCGGGGTAATGGATGCTGGCAAAGCGCGCGGCCGAGGCGCCGCCGAAGCCGCCGCCGATTACGACCATCCGGCCGGCGGTCTGCGCGCGCAGCAGCGCGGGGGCGGAGAGGGTGAGGGCCGAGGCACCGGCAAGTGCGGCAAAGCCGCGGCGGGTGATGGGGGTCATGGCGGTCTCCTCAGTCCTTCGCGGCGAAATAGGCGGCAAGGGCGGCGATTTCCTCGTCGGTATAGCCGCGCGCGATGCGGTTCATGATCGTGGCGGGGCGCTCATCCGCCTGGAATTCCGCCCACATGGCGATGAAATCCTCGGCCGAGATGCCTGCGATGGCCGGAGCGGCACCCACACCGGCACCCTCCTGCCCGTGGCAGCCTGCGCAGGACTGCGCCAGAAGGTGGCCGGCATCGTCGGCGGTGGCGGTCTGGGGCAGAAGTAGTCCCCCTGCCAGTGTCAGGGCCATGTGGATTGGCTTCATGAAGGTCTCCTCTCCTCTGGATAACGTGCCGCGCAGGTCCGACTGGGCGGTGTTGCGTTGCTCCTCTTACCGGTCAGAATGGCCCGGAGGGCCCGTCGGGTCCAGTGCCTTTCCCGGCCCCGGGGAGGGGAGGGGAATTCCGACAAGGTCCTGTCCGGACGCGCAGATCGCGGCGCGTGTGCGGTAACGGCGGGCGGGTGGCGGCATGGCTTGCGTTATGTTATCATATCTCATATATCCCCGATGCCCGGAACCGATGATCGCATGGCCACCCACCATCACCAGCATCCCGCGACGGCCGCATCAGGCGCCGCCAATAACCTCGTGCTTGCGGGCGCGGGGTGGCGTCTGGGCTGCGTGACGATTGGTGCTGCGGCTCTTTGGTTCGTCCTTTACCTCGTGATCGGCTGAAGCATGCCCGTGATTGCCCTGAAGAACCTTACGCTGGGCTATGACCGCCACCCGGCTGTCCACCATCTGGACATGAGCATCGCGCGGGGCAGCCTGACTGCGGTGGTCGGGCCCAACGGGGCGGGCAAGTCGACGCTGCTGAAGGGCATCACCGGGTCCCTGCGGCCGCTGTCGGGCAGCGTCAACCTTCAGGATCATCGCGTCGCCTATCTGCCGCAGCAGGCCGAGATCGACCGGAGTTTTCCCATCTCGGTCCGCGACCTCGTTGCCATGGGTCTCTGGGCCGAGATCGGACCCTTCCGCGCCGTCAGCCGCGCGCAGGCGCAAAGGATCGAAACGGCGCTTGCCGCCGTCGGGCTGACCGGGTTCGAGCGGCGCAGCATCGCCGCCCTGTCCGGCGGGCAGATGCAGCGTGTCCTTTTCGCGCGGCTTCTGCTGCAGGAGGCCGAGGTGATCCTGCTGGACGAGCCCTTTACCGCCATCGACGCCCGCACTGCCGTCGACCTGCTGCAGATCGTCAAGCGTTGGCACGGCGATGGCCGGACGGTGCTGGCGGTGCTGCACGATCTGGATCTGGTCCGTGCGCATTTCCCCGAGACCCTTGTCATCGCGCGCGAAAAGATCGCCCATGGCCAGACCGGCGAGGTGCTGACGGCCGAGACGCTCTTCAAGGCGCGGCAGATGTGCGAGGCCTTCGACGACCGGGCGGCTGTCTGCGCGGCATGATTGCGGCCCTGCACGACTGGTTCATCGCCCCCTTCGCCGATTTCGCCTTCATGCGGCGGGCGCTTCTGGGCTGCCTTGCCATCTCGGTCGGGGCCACGCCGGTGGGCGTCTTCCTGATGCTGCGCCGGATGAGCCTGACGGGCGATGCGATGGCACATGCGATCCTGCCCGGGGCGGCGGTGGGGTTCCTGATCTCGGGCCTGTCGGTCGGGGCGATGACCATCGGCGGGCTGGTCGCGGGCATGGCCGTCGCGCTTCTGTCGGGCTTCGTGACGCGCGTGACCACGCTGAAGGAGGATGCCAGCATGGCGGCCTTCTACCTCATCTCGCTGGCGGCGGGCGTGCTGATCGTGTCGATGCGGGGATCGAGCGTCGACCTGATGCATGTGCTCTTTGGCACGGTCCTTGCGCTCAACAACCAGGCGCTGGTCCTGCTTTGCGCGATCGCCACGATCACCTGGGTCGCGCTGGCGGTGCTGTTCCGCCCGCTGGTCCTTGAATGCGCCGATCCGCAGTTCCTGCGCTCGGTCAGCCGGCTGAGCGCGGTGACGCATTTCACCTTCCTTGCGCTTGTCGTCCTCAATCTCGTGGCCGGGTTTCAGGCCCTTGGCACGCTGATGTCGGTCGGCCTGATGATCCTGCCGGCCGCCGCCGCGCGGTTCTGGGCGCGCGGGATCGGCGGGATGATCGCGCTTGCCATGGCCATCGCCGCGGGCTCGAGCGCGGTCGGGCTGCTGCTGTCGTTCCATTTCGCGCTGGCCTCGGGCCCGGCGATCATCCTTGTCGCGGGCGCAGTCTATGCCGTTTCGGTCGTTCTGGGGCGCGAGGGGGGAATCCTCGCGCGCTACCTGCCGGGGGTACATCTGCAGTCCTGATTGCCTTCGGACCGCCGCCGCCCCATTCTGCGCGGCGCAAGACGGAGGAGGGGAACATGGGACGACTTGAAGGACAGCATGTCCTTGTCACTGGCGGAGGTCGCGGCATAGGTGCCGCGATCGTCGAAATGGCTTTGGCCGAAGGCGCGCGGGCCACGATCTTTGATATCGACATCGCGCCGGGCCGCGATCTTGTTGCGGCGCTGGGCGCCGAGGGGCGTGTGCATCTGGCCGAGGTCGATATCCGCAAGGCTGCGCAGATCGCGGCGGGCCATGCCGCTGCCGTCGCCGCTTTCGGCCCGGTGACGGCGCTGGTCAACAATGCCGGGCGCAATTCCTATGCCGACCCTGTCGCGATGACCGAGGCGGAATGGGAGGATGTCTTCGATGTCGACCTGAAATCCGCCTGGCTTTGCGCCCGCGCAGTCCTGCCCGCGATGATCGAAGCGCGGAAGGGGGCGATCCTGAACATTGCCTCGGTCCATGCCGATCACACCTTCAAGGGGTACTTCCCTTATGCTGCAGCGAAATCCGGCCTGGTCGGTCTGACCCGGTCGCTTGCGCTCGAGATGGGGCCGCATCAGATCCGGGTGAACGCGCTGTCGCCGGGATGGACCGAGACGGCGATGGTGGCCGAATATCTGGCTATGTGCCCGCCCGACATGCGCGAGAGGGTGCTCGACACCCATCCGATGGGCCGCATCGCCTCCCCGGCCGAGATCGCCAATTGCGCCGTCTTCATGATCTCGGATGAGGCCTCGTTCGTCACGGGGGCCAACTGGCGGGTCGATGGAGGGCTGGGCGCGCGCTTTGCCGGCTAGACTGTCCCGCGTCGTGACGGCTACAAGTGTCAACTTTGCTTGACAGTCTGGGCTGATCCCGTAGTCTTGGCCCTGTTGCGAGGGGGCCGGGCTGAAGGGGCGGGCGCATGAAGGACACGGCCGACGCGATCCCCGAGCCTGTCCTCGACGGCCCGCCGCCCTGGCGCGACCTTTGCACGGATTGCGGCGTCTCGCGGTCTTCCGATCCGGGTGCTTGCGGGCGGGCCTGCCAGTTCATCCGCCCCGACTATCCGGCGCGCGAGCTGCAGGTTCACGGCCGCGCCCGCGACCCCGAACGGCCCGACGAGCTGCATTTCGGTCCCTTCCGCCGCATGTATCGCGCCGCCCTGCGTCGCCCGAGCGACGGCGCGCAATGGACAGGCATCACGACCCGCATCGCCGAGCGCCTGCTGCAGACCGGCGCGGTCGAGGCGGTGCTGACCGTCAAGCCCGATCCCGCCGACCGCTGGCGCCCGGTGCCGGTGCTGGTAACCGAAGCCGCCGATCTTGCGGCCTGCCGGGGAATGCGCATGGGCTTTGCGCCGCTTCTGGCACTGCTTGAGCCGGCGCGGGCGCGCGGGATCACCCGACTCGCGGTCATCGGCATCCCCTGTCAGGTGCATGCGCTGCGCGCGCTCGAGGCCGAACTGGGGTTCGAGCGACTCTTCGTCATCGGCACGCCCTGTTCCGACAACACGACGACCGAGCGCTTTCACGACTTTCTGGCCCTTCTGGCGGATGATCCGGGAACGATCACCTATCTCGAGTTCCGGGCGGATTACCGGGTCGAGCTGCGGTTCGACGACGGGCGGGTGAAGCTGATCCCGTTCCTGCGGCTGCCGATCTCGAAACTGCCGCCGGACTTCTTTCCGCTGACCTGCCGGACCTGCGTCGACTATACCAATGTGCTTGCCGATCTGACCGTGGGCTACATGGGCGGTTCGGGGCAGCAATGGTTGATCGTGCGCAATGACCGCGGGCAGGAGCTGGTCGATCTGCTTGGAGATGAGGTCGTCCTGTCCGACCCCGTCTCGTCCGGCAAACGGGCAGGGTCGGTGCGGGGCTTCGCCGCCAATGTGGCGAGGGCCGCCGGCGGGCTTCCGCTCCGGGCGATGCCGGACTGGCTGCGCCCGGTGATGGGCTGGCTGATGCCGCGTGTGGGGCCCAAGGGCCTCGAATTCGCGCGTACGCGGGTCGAGATGAAGGCGATCGAAACGATCCTGCACCTGCGCCGGGCCATGCCGCGCCGGATGAAGCACATGATTCCCGCCCATGTCTGGTCACTCGCAGCCCCCTATGACCTCCGCCCACAAGCGGACGAAGCCCCTTTCGGAGGCGGTGAAGCCCTTGCAGCCAAGCCTCTGGACGGGATCGGGCAAGAC
>JAFIEN010000072.1 GCA_020832515.1 Rubellimicrobium sp.
CCGACGAAATCGCGGCCTTCACATCAACCGTTGCACTTGAAGCTGGAATCTAAGATGCTTGCTTGGGTGAATTGGGCCCTTCTCTCGCTAATGAGTGATGCGACCGCCCGTCAGCGTTTGATTGGTGGAGAAGGCTGGTCAAGCAGAAGCGCGCTGTCCCTTCTGAGGCCGCGCCCGAGTTCAAGGCTGGAACCTGTGCAGAGGAGTTCAACGACGACCGACTGTTTGTAGCGTCTTGAAGACCGTGCAAAGAGGTCCTGCGTTATCGACGGTCCGATCTTCAGATGGACACCGGGGAACATGGTCCCGACAGGCAATCCTGGCGCGATAAGGATTGCAGGCAGGTCCTTCTGCGCGATCGCCTCGAAGAGTTCGAGGACATCGCGATTGGCGGGTTCTGCGCTGAGAACCATGAATGCGCTGTCATCGCTGGACGCAGTGACGACCATGCGTTGCTCCTCTGGCAGCGCATGGTATGAGGTCGACGTCCCCAAGCGTAGCATCTGGTTGAACAGGTCGGTCGAATTGCCCGCGGATTCGATATCCATCGGCAGGACATGGATCAGTCGTGCGGTCGAGATGATCGCAAGCGCTTTTGCCAGGCTGTCCACGTCGATGTCCTTGGCCGCCTCGACGATCGCGGCCCCCAGGCCGTCAGTAACTGATCGGACCAGTTCGCCGAACGAATCCGAACGCGCGACAGAGTTCGACATGAAATGCGAGCTGATCGCCAGGTTCTGTGCCACGCACAGCTTGAACTCGCGCATGTTGTCGAAACCGAGTGCGCGACAGAACCGGGTGATCGACGCGGTCGAAACGTCTGCCTTTGCCGCAATTTCGGATGCGCTTGCCGTCATCGCGAACTGCAGGTCGGCCAGAACCACATCGGCAACCTGGCGCTCTGAATCGCGCATTGACCGGACCGACCTATGGATCAGATCGACGATATCGGGCACGACACCCATCAGTCTGCAGATCCGACCGGGCGCAGGGTTGTCGGAAAAGCAGGGAACCGCGCCAGAAAGCTGTCATAGTCCCGGTTTGCCGCGTCGATCCAGGCCCGCTCGGCAAAGGCATAGATCCGGGGAAACACGAGATCATCGAAATTGCGGTGGTCGTGCATGTATTCCCCCCAGATGCAGGCATGGACGCCGATCAGATGTGCCAGCCTGTCAGCTGGCCAACCATGCCCGGGTTCGAAACTGTAGGTCTTCTCCAGTGGCACAGTGCCTGCCCAGTGCCCTCCGGTGCTGTTCCAGTCGTCAGAATGGGCCATATCACGATAGTAGGCGTTGCCAGGCGTCAGAACCACGTCAAATCCGCGTGCAGCCAGGTCGTGGGCCTGATCGGGATGCTGCCAGACAAGCGCGATCGTGTCTTTCGGATCGAGGCGGGCATTGTGCACTGCATCTTCCCAGACGACAGTGCGGCGGCGGTGACGTTGCAGCATGGCGTGGACAGGCTCGATCAGGCGTGCTTGCAAGGTGCCGGTCGGTTGTCCGTCCGCGACTGTAGCGCGGGCCAGTGGCGATCCGGACCATGTGGCTGGCGCAACTTCATCCCCGCCGATGTGAACCGCCGGGCCGGGAAACCGGGCCAGCAGCGTGTCGAAAGCCGCCGTCACGAAATCATGCGTCGCGGACAGCATGGGGTTCAGGGCATTGGCATCGAAGCCCTGAATGCTTGCGTAGCCGCCGGCATCGCCCGGTTCGCGCAGGTGGGGCAGGGCGGTCAGGGCCGCATCAAGACTGCGTGCCAGCGGTCGCACGGCCACGGAATGGATGGCGTCGTCCGCCGCTACCGCGTAAGCGGACATCGGGCCATCCCCGGACCGGAACGGCCTCGCGTTCAGATCGGCAATCGAAAACGTCCATACCTCGTCCGGGCCGAGGGCCATCGTATCGTCAGGCGCAAGCACGGTGTAATTCGACAAGGCGTGTTCGCGCCGTGCACCCCGAACCGTGGCTGCAGGCGGCAGCCAGAACCCGCCGGTCATGTGCAAGGTTGACAGTGCGACAGGGACCGGGCCGGTGTTGTAGAGGCTGAAATGCAGGGAGCGATCCGCATCGTCGCCATGCCAGACGCTGACAAGCCGCAGATCGCTGGACGCGTGGTCAATCATCGTACTCGTCCCCTTTGTCGCGGATCGTCGGAGCACTCTAGACTGCGCCCTGTTTGTTATCAACAAATCTTTGTTTGTTGCGAACATCCTTGTTAGGCTTCGATACACGGGGGTGGTCGGGCGCGGGGGCGGCGACCAGCTGGAGAGCCTTGATGACGGTTGCGGACAGCGCTTTTTCCGACATGTCAGCAAAGCCTGTGACGGGTCAGCCGATCCTGCAGGTTGCGGGCGTCAGCATGTCGTTCGGTGCCGTGACAGCGCTTGCCGATGTCTCGATGCGCATGGCTCCTGGCGAGATTACCGGGCTTGTCGGCGACAACGGCGCGGGCAAGTCCACGCTGGTCAAACTGATTGCGGGCGTGTTGCAACCATCGTCGGGCACGATCCTTTTCGACGGGAAACCGGCGGCCTTCACCTCGCCTGCCGCGGCACGCAATGCCGGGATCGAGACGGTCTATCAGGATCTGGCTCTTGCGCCGAACATGCCGGTCTGGGCGAACATCTTTACAGGCCGCGAACTCACGCGGGGGCCAAGGTTCCTGCACGTTCTTGACCGCAAGGCGATGATTGAGAGGACGCGGGCGTTTCTGTCGCGCTATGACATGAACGTTCCGCCCATTGAAGGCGCGGTCGAGGGTCTGTCCGGCGGGCAGCGCCAGATCATCGCGATCGCGCGCGCGGCGGCCTGGGGTTCACGGCTGATCATCATGGACGAACCGACAGCGGCCCTGGGTGTGGCTGAAACCCGGGCGGTCGAGGCCGTGATCCGCAGTCTGAGGGCCGAAGGGCACAGCATCCTGATCATCAGCCACAATCTGGATCAGGTATTCCGGTTGACCGATGCAATCTGGGTTTTGCGGCGGGGCCATATGGTGGGATCGGCACGCACGCAGGCGACCACGCCCAACAGGATCGTGGCAATGATTACAGGCGCAGCCGAGGCAGTGGGCGGGGGCAGTGATGGCCGTGCATGATGCCGGGCAGGCAGGCGCCTCTGCTTGGTTGAAACGCAATGGCGTCTTCGTGGCGCTTGCGGTTCTGGTCGTCGTGATGGCCATTGCCGCGCCCCAGTTCGCAACGGCCCAGAACCTGACGAACGTGCTGCAACAGAATGCCATCATCGGTGTCATCGCCTGTGGCATGACCTTCGCGATCATCATCGGCGGTTTCGATCTTTCCGTGGGGTCGACCGCAGCCCTGTCCAGTGTGGTGGCGGCACTTGTCATCACGGCCACTGGCAGCATTCCCCTCGGACTGATCGCCGCCATCGGCGCGGGGCTGGTCGTCGGCATGGTCAACGGCGGGCTGATCGCCTTTCTGCGGATCAATCCCTTCGTGGCGACACTGGGCACCATGACGATGATCCGGGGACTTGTCTTCGTGTCCACAAATGCGACGCCCGTATTTGGCGTGCCATTCGGCTTTACCGCCCTTGGCCTGGGCAAGACGATGGGCGTGCCGAACCTTGTCATCGTCTTGGCCTTTGTGGCGGCCCTCTTGGGTTTCCTGCTGCATCAGACGCGGTTCGGCCATCACGTCTATCTGGTGGGCGGCAATGCGCGGGCAGCCGCGGTCATGGGTATCAGGACGGCACGGCTGCGGTTCTGGAGCTACCTGATCGTCGCCGTCTGCGCGGCAATTGCTGGCATCTTGCTTGTCGGTCAGACGGCAAGCGGGCAACCGCAGGCGGCCATGGGATATGAGTTGACCGCCATCGCGGCAGTCATTGTGGGCGGGGCCACCCTCGGCGGTGGCAAGGGGCGCATGCTGGGCACGATTGCCGGGGTATTCCTTCTGGGCGTCGTGTCGAATGCGCTGAACTTGCTGGGAGTGTCGCCATTCTGGCAGCCGGTTGCCACCGGGTTGATCCTGGTTGCGGCAGTCGGCCTCGACCGGGTGCGGGACGATGCAGCATGACGCCCTTTTGCCAAACACCTGCAGGGTCTGCCGCGAACCGGGCCTTGCAGGCGACTGATGACATGACGGTTTGCAAGGGAGAGTTTTGATGACAAGACTGAGATCAACGAAACCGGGGCGGCGGGTCTTCATCGCAGCCTCGACCAGCGCGCTGGCGTTTCTCGCAGCCATGCCCGCGATGTCGCAGACCCTCGAATGCCCCGCGGCGGCGCGGATGGAAATCACAGGAGACGTGCCCCCTGCAAACATGCGCATCGGGGTAAGCGTGGCCTATCTCGAAGTGCCATTCTACGCCAATTTCAAGCTTGGCCTCGAGGACGGCGCCGCCCAGTTCGGCTTCACCTATGATCTGGTCAGCGGGAACATGGGCGATGTGGCGACCGAACTTGCCAACCTGCAGAACTTTGCTGCACAGCGTTTCGATCTGGTGCTGCTCACACCGTCGGGCGAAGGCATCCTGCCCGGCATCGTGCAACTGATCGGCGAAGGCGTGCCCGTGATCGAGGTCAACAACCGGGCCGGCTTTGGCCGCGACGGGGTGGATGTCGTGACCTATGTCGGTGCGAACGACGTCGATTTCGGACGTCTGCATGTGCAGATGATCGTCGACAATTTCGGCGATGATCCGGTGCGCGTCGCTTATGTGATGGGTCCGCTGTCGAGCCCCGCTCAGGTCCTGCGCGCCGAAGGCTGGGACGAGGCACGCGCCGCCCACCCCAACATCGAGGAGGTGGCCCGTGTTGTCAGCGACTTCGACAGCGCCAAGGCGCTTGCCGTGGTGCAGGACGTGCTCAGCCGGTTTCCCGAAGGCTCGCTCGATGCCATCGTGATGCAGGGACCGGAAGGCGGCGCCGCTGTTGAATACGCCATCCAGAACGGGCGCGAGGAAGTAAGGTTCTTCGTCGGCGACTATCCGGCAGACATCCGTCAGATGATCGCCGACGGCAAGATCACGGCGACGGTGAACCAGGACCCCTATCCGCAAGCCTATCACGCAATGGAAATGGCCTATCTTCATCTGATGGGTCAGGATGCGGAGATCCCCAAGCCCTACTTCCTGCCATTGCCTGTGATCACGCAGGAAAACGCGGCTGCCGTGGCCCCCGCCTGGGGTTGCCCATAAGTTGATGGCCGCGCCGGGATCGCAATCGGTTCCGCCGCGGCCATTTGGTTTGATGCGGTCAAGCCTGCGCGCTTGGCCGCACTTCAGCGGCATTGCTGGCAGGGTTCAATCGTGGATGGGTTTCTTCGCCTCGCACTTGCAACGCTGTGCCGGAAACAAGCATCGACAATGCGACGAACCAGAAGGCGGCCTCGATCACGCCGGTCAGCTGCGCCACCAGTCCAAGACCAAGGGCGCCGATCCCGTAGCCGAGGTCGCGCCAGAACGGGTAGAGGCCGATTGCAGATCCGCGCCAGGTGGGCGCGGTTTCGTCGGCAACTGCGGCCCCGAGGTTCGGGTAGCGTAGCGCCATCCCGAATCCTGTGATCGCTGCCGAGAGGGACCACCACGCGGCCCAGTCAGTTCAGAGCCCGATCATGAGGTCCAGACGCAATACCGGGCACTGTCGCAACCATGGAAATCTTGGCAGATGCTTCAGAGCGGATCGGTAGCTGAGCCCCCAGACCGGGCCTTCCAGGACGATACAGCGAACGGCCGCTCTTCGCCCGTTGAGAAGACGACGACCTGTCCGACAGCGGCCCTGAGCGAATGTTCCGGTTTGACCGAGCACTCTCGCAAAGCGGACGCCCGGAAACGTGGCTTCTGTTGCGCCGGATCCTTCCTGGTTGGGGTGGAGGTTGCGTTGCAACCCTCACGCCTTTTGGCGCGCATTTGCAGGATCCCATGCCGGGTCGGTCAGCAGGGTCAGCGCGTGGCGTTCGCCAAGGATGACCACTTCAAGGTCTTTGTCGGCCCCGGGATCGACATAGGCAAAGGCAAGGCTCTTGCCTGTGGCATGGCCAAAGCCACCCGAGGTACAGACGCCCACCACGCGGTCACCCTGCATCACCGCCTCGCCCCCGTAGATATCACAGTCGGTGGCGGCGACCTCGCCATAGACCAGTATCGTGGATAGTCCTGCCGCCTGCACTGCCTCGGTCGCGGCGCGGCCGCGGAAGTCGCCCTTGCCCGCAGCGTAGAAGCGGGTGCAATCGGCCTCGATCAGGGTGATCTCGTTGGTCAGCTCCGACCCATAGCCGCGATAGCCCTTCTCCATCCGCAGCGAGTTGACCGCCTGCACGCCGAAATCGCTGATGCCATGCGGCTCCCCTGCAGCCCGGATGGCCTCGTAAAGCCGGGCGATGTCGGCCATGGGTGCGTGAAGCTCCCAGCCCAACTCGCCCACGTAAGTCACCCGCAGGGCGCGGACGGGAATGCCGGCCAAGGTGATCTCCTGCGCCGAAAGCCAGCGGAAGGCTGCGTTCGAAAGGTCGGCATCGGTCAGCCCGGACAGCACCTCGCGCGACCTCGGACCGGCGACGAGCAGCATTCCGAAGGCGTCGGTGACATTGGTGACCGTCACCTCCGGCCCGGCGATGGAGGCCAGATCGTCGCGCGCCTGCACCTCGGCCCCCGCACCGGTCAGGATGTAGAACCGCTCGGGCCCAAGACGGGTGATCGTCCATTCGCCAAGGATGCGGCCACTGTCCGACAGGACATGTGTCAGCCCGATCCCGTCCAGCTTCTTCGGCAGGCGGTTGGCGATCAGCCGGTCGAGTGCGGCCTCGGCGCCCGGACCGGTCACGTCGAACTTGGCGAAACTCGACAGGTCCATGATCCCCACCCGTTCGCGCACGGCGCGGGCCTCGGCGGCGACCAGATCATGGGTGTTGGTGCGGCGGAACTGCAGCTTCTCGGTGAAGCCCTCGGGCGCGAAATACTTGGGCCGCTCCCAGCCATGCACTTCGGTCATCACCGCGCCCCTGGCCTTCAGCACCTCGTAAAGCGGTGTGGCGCGAACCGGGCGGCCAGCGTGGATCTCGCGCCCCGGCAGGGGCGTTTCGAACATGTTGTGGTAATCGTCGAAGCTTTTCGCCCGGGTATAGTCCTGATCGGCCCATGCGCCAAAGCGGCGGGGGTCGAGGCCGGCCATGTTGATCTCGGCATCCCCCTCGATCATCCATTGCGCAAGGAACTTGCCGCAGCCCGCGCCTTGCGCGATCCCGATGGACGACCCGCAGCATTGCCAGGCATTCGGCACGCCCGGCATCGGCCCGACCAGAGGATTGCCGTCAGGCGTGTGCGGGATCGCGCCGTTGATGATGCGCTTGATCCCCGCATTGGCAAAGATCGGCATCCGTTCGAGCGCCTTCTCGAGCCAGGGATAGATCCGGTCCAGATCGCCCTCGAACAATTCGTTCTCGCTCCTCCACTCTGGCCAGCCGCCCCGCGCGGCCCAGGCCTCCTTGGCGCCGACATGCTCATAAATGCCGACCAGCCCCGCCTTCTGCTCCTGCCGGTAATACCCGGCCGTCGCCGGATCGCGCATGACCGGTAGTTCGACGGCGCTGTCGGCGAATTCCGGCAAGGGTTCGGTCACCAGATACTGATGTTCCATATTGGTGATCGGCGTGTCGACGCCCAGCCATTTGCCCACCTCGCGCGCATAGCAACCGGCGGCGTTAACGACATGTTCGCAGGTCACCGCGCCCTGTTCCGTCTCGACCCGGAACTCGCCCGAGGGTAGCCGGGTGATGCCGGTCACGCGGGTGTGGCGCTGGATCGTGGCCCCCATCGCCCGCGCGCCTGCAGCCATCGAGTTGCAGGCGCTTGCCGGGTCGACATGGCCGTCCATCGTCGTATGCGCGCCGGCAAGGATGCCGTCGACCTGCAGCCACGGGTTCAACTCGCGGATGCGGTCGGGGCCGATGATCTCCATCGCAAAGCCCACATTGGCGGCAAAGCCCTGAACGTGCCGGAACCAGTCCACCTCTTCTGGCGTGGTCGCCAGCCGAATGCCGCCGCAGCCGTGCCAGCCGGCCGGATGGCCGGTCAGCGCCTCGAGCCGGGGGTAGAGCGTGTTGCCGTAGTGATGGACCTTGGCCATGTTGTAATTGCCGATGAAGGACGGACACTGCCCCGCGGCATGCCAGGTCGAGCCGCTGGTCAGCTCGGCCTTCTCGATCAGAAGCACATCGGTCCAGCCCGCCTCGGCCAGGTGATAGGCAAGCCCCACCCCCATCATGCCGCCGCCGACGATGACCACCTTCGCATGGGTTTGCATGGATCCCTCCCTCACCAGACGCCGTTGCCGGCCTGCATCCTGTCGCGCGACAGGATGATGTTGTATCCCGCCCGGATCGCCGCATCGACCGACCCGTCGATATGGCGCGGGTAATGCCCGGACAGGATCCGGCGCACCCTGTCGCGCGCCACATGGCGCAGATCCCGCGCGCCCGCATCCTGCCATTCGCTGATGCTGCGGCGGTCGGCGATCTCGGGATAGAGATAATCGGTCTTCATCCGCGCGAATGTCTGGGCATGGCCCAGGTAATGGCCCGCGCCCGTCACCGTGTCGCGGATCACCTCGAAGTTCAACGTGTCTTCGCTGACCTCGATCCCCTTCACCGTGCGCAGGATCGCCCCCAGAAGGTCGTTGTCGATGACATAGCCCTCGAATGTCGTCCCCATGAGCGAGCCCTGCATCCCGGCGCATTCGTGGATCATCGTCGCCCCCGCCTGCGCGGCCAGAGACACGGTATAGCCCTTTTCGCCCCCGCTTTGGGCATCGGGCAGCTTGCTGTCGGTCATGCCGGCGGGAACCGAATTCGGCAGGTCGTAGAAATTCGCCATCTGCGCGCAGGCGGCAGAAAGCAGCGCCTGTTCGCCCGACCCGCCCGACATCGCACCTGTCCGCAGGTCGCTGACAAAGGGCCATGCGGCGAAGATGCCGCGGCATTCGGGGTCGATGAAGTGGCACAGGATCAGCCCCGCCAGCACCTCGGCACAGGCCTGCGCCACGGCACCGGCCAGTGCGGCGGGTGCCGTCGCCCCGGCTTGCCCGGCCGAAACCAGCAGGATCGGCATCCCCGCCAGAACCGCCGCCTCGAGCGCATCGCAGCTTTCCGTCGCAAAGCGCATCGGTGGCACGACATGGCAGCAGACGGCGGTGCAGAAGGGCCGCGTCCGGTGGCGCCCTTCGCCCCCCGCCACGGCATCCAGCATCGGCTGAACCGCCCGGACCGAGGCACCGTCGGTATAGCTGACGGCGATGGATTTCGTCGTCCCCGACAGGCAGGCATAGGTGGTGTTGATGTCCAGATCGAGGATCGTCGTCGCATCCCGCGCCACGATGGAACGGTGAAACCAGTGGATATTGTCCAGCCGGTCCACGAGGCGGGCAATGTCGTAAAGATCTGCCACGGTGCTTTCGCGGTAAAGTCCGGTCTCGAAATCCATGATCGTCGGCGCCGCCCCCCCGGTGCCGGTATGTACCCGCCGCCCGCCGATCTCGAGATCATGGATCGGGTCGATCCCGTGCAGGACAAAACTCCGCCGGCTGCGCGCGATCACATCTTCGACCAGCGCGCGCGGAAAGCGCAGCCGCCCCGCGCCGTCCACGCGGCACCCCGCCGCCACCGCTCGCGCCTCGAGGGTGGGGGTCACCTGCGACAGGCCCAGATCCTCGAGTAGCCGCAAGACGAGGTCGTGGACCTGCAGCACCTCGCCATCCGTCAGGGGCCTGTAGCGTCCGCCAACCATGCCCGCCGGCACCGGCGAGGCGGTCGGCGCGGCGTCGATCCGATTGCGCCGCCCGGCGCGGCGTGTGGCTGTGTCGGTCATGGCGCGGTCCCGCAGTTGCCTGACGCTGTGCTAGCACCGCGCTTCGGCGCCGCTCAAATGTTCATTCCACAGGTTTCGCATTCCCGACGGTCATGCGAATGTCAGCCGTCGCCCGTGACCTCTGCCCTGATCCAATGCAGAAATGCCGCGATCGCAGAAGAGTGGACGGCCTCACCGGATGCGCAGAGGTAATAGCCGTCCTTCGTCTGGACCGTGCGCTCCACGGGACAGACCAGCCGCCCGTCCGCCACCAGCGGATCGGTGATGTAGCTCCACCCAAGGGCGACACCCTGACCCGCCTGCGCCGCCTCCAGCACCATCGGATAGGAGTTGAACCGCACCCCCCGCCGCACCGGCTGGCCACCGACGCCCTGCCGCAGAAGCCATGTCCGCCAGTCCACCCCGCCCAAGGACGGCTTGCCATATTCGAGATGCAGGAGCGTCTGGTCAAGCAGGTCCTCGGGACGGTGCAGCAGGGGATGGTCGCGCAGATAGGCAGGGCTGCACACCGGATAGACCCGTTCGCCGAACAAAAGCCGCGCCTCCAGCCCGTCCCACTGTCCCGACCCGAAGAGGATTGCGACATCCACATCGCCCACACCCGGCAGGACCGGCTGATCGGTCGCCAGCACCCGCAGATCCACATCAGGATGCAGCACGCCGAACCGTTCCAGCCGCGGCATCAGCCAGAACCAGGCGAAGGCGACCGAGGCGCTGACCGTGATCTGGGGTGCCCGCGCCGCCGCGCCAAGGGTTGCAAGGCAGCCGCTGATATCCTCCAGCCCGCGCGTAACCGCCTCGAACAGGAGCTGCCCTTCCGCCGTCACCTCGATTGCGCGATGAAGACGCCGGAAGAGCCGCAGACCCAACGCCTCCTCCAGCGTCTTGATCTGGCGGCTGACCGCGCTTTGCGTCAGGCACAACTCTTCCGCCGCAAGCGTGAAACTCCGGTGGCGCGCGACGGCCTCGAATGTGTGGAAGAGGTCAAGAGGAGGCAGGCGATACTTGCTCACGGCATGCCCTTCGTAGCCGGGTTCGGACAGGTCCTGAAACAACTGATCGTTGATCACGTGACGCTCTACCAGATCTCAGATGCGTTTGGCGTGGATGAAGTTCGGCTGCGCGTCCTATGCCGGGTGGGGGGGACGGAGTGTCCGGTCTTGGGTCGCAGATGACCAGGTTGCCGGATAGACTGCGCTGGCGGCGCAAGGTGCAATTGGGGGTATGAGCGAACCGCTGTGAACTGGCCCCCGTGTCGACCGGACACTTGGGCATGACCATGGCGGCTCAGGCATATGCCTGTTCGGCTGCCAGTTCCGATACCGTCCGCTCGCCCTTTGCAGCTTCCGGCGCCACGCGGGCCTTGAGCCCGGCGACATGGTTCCTGCGTTTCTTCATGTCCTGATCACCTCGCTCCTGGAGATCAGCAGACGTCGGATCGTGGCTTCCGTCACTGTCCGACTTTCGGGGGGTAGCTCGGTCACCCCGGGCGAAGGATGCCGTAGAACGGCCGCCGGCTCCTCGAAACGATCCATCGAAGCCTTTCTCACCGCCGCCAGATTGAAGTGTCGTTGCGGGCCGCGCGCATTTGCGCTTTGCTTCGTACATGGCCTTCACCCTGAGACAGCTTCAGTTCTTCGTCTCGGCCGCCGAGGAAGGCTCGGTCTCGCGCGCGGCGATGGCGCTGTCGATCTCGCAATCTTCGGTGACCGAGGCGATCAAGGCGCTTGAACAGGATCTTGGCATCATTCTCTTCGAGCGTCAGGCACGCGGCCTGCGCATCACCCATCGCGGCAACATCTTCCTGCGCCATGCCCAGCAGATCCTGTCGGACGTGGCCAATGCCCGCCATGCCTTCCAGGACGAGGCCGAGGCCGAGGGCGGGCGGTTGGCCCTTGGTGTGACGACACTTGTGGCGGGCTATGTCCTTTCGGACGTTCTGGCCCGATTTCGCCGTGCCCATCCCCGGGTGGAACTCAGCGTGACCGAGGATACGGGCGAATACCTCGAACATCTGCTGATCGGGGGGGAACTGGATGTGGCGGTCATGCTCACATCTTCGATCCGCGACCGGCAGGCCCTGCATGTGGAAACGCTGGTCGTTTCGCCCTATCGGCTGTGGCTGCCGCTGGGCCATCCCCTTGGCCAGTCCGAGGCGATCACGCTGGACCAGCTTACCTCGGCGCCGCTGATCCAGCTGATGGTGGACGAGATCGAGGAATCGATGCGCGCGCTGATGGAGGCGATGCAGGTGAAGCCGCGCATCGCCTATCGCACCCGGTCGGTCGAAGCGGTGCGCAGCCTTGTCGCCACGGGCGCGGGCCTCGCGATCCTGCCCGGCATGATGTACCGGCCCTGGTCGCTGGAAGGCGACCGGATCGACATCCGCGATGTGTCGGGCGATCTGCCCACGGTGCAGGTGGGCCTTGCCTGGCGGCGCGGCACGCCGCTTTCGGCGCAGGCGCGAAACTTCGTTAAGGCCGCGCAACGGGCAATGGCCGACCTTTGAGGCGACGGCTGCGCGGCAAGGTATCGGTTTCTCCGATATCATACTTTGGTATTTTGATATTGCGAAGAATCTGATCGGGCATAGCCTGCGCCCCAAGAAAAGACCCCCCAAAATCGGGACATCTCCAGGGAGCATGACCATGCATTATCCGAAACTGATTGGTACTACCGCGATCTGCGCCGTCATCGGCCTGTCGCCCGCGCTGGCCCAGGTCCAGGCCCTGGGTGAGCCCGAGGGTGAACTCAATATCGTTGCCTGGCCCGGCTTCATCGAGCGCGGCCAGACGATTGAGGCCTTCGACTGGGTCACCAGCTTCGAAGAGGCGACCGGATGTCAGGTCAAGGTCAAGACGGCCAATACCTCGGACGAGATGGTGGCCTTGATGAACGAGGGCCGGTTCGATCTGGTTACCGCCTCGGGCGATGCATCGCTGCGGCTTGTCGCGGGCAACCGGGTGCAGCCGATCAACCTCTCGCTCATCCCCAGCTGGGACACGGTGGACGAACGGCTCAAGAACGCGCCGTGGTATGTGGTCGACGGCGTGCATTACGGCGTACCCTACCAGTGGGGGCCGAACGTCCTGATGTACAATACCGAGGTCTTCGGGGACGAACCCCCGACCTCGTGGAATGTCGTCTTCGAGGAAATGACCCTGCCCGACGGCCAGTCGAACCGGGGGCGGGTTCAGGCCTATGACGGCCCGATCCATATCGCGGACGCCGCGCAATACCTGATGCATCATCAACCCGAACTCGGGATCGCCTCGCCCTACGAGCTGAACCAGGACCAGTACGATGCAGCGCTTGACCTGCTGCGCGTTCAGCGCACGCTGACGGCGCGTTACTGGCATGACGCCTTCATCCAGATGGACGATTTCAAGAACGAGGGTATGGCCGCCTCGGGCACCTGGCCGTTCCAGGTGAACCTCTTGCAGGCCGATGGCGTGCCGGTAGCCAGCGTCATTCCTGTCGAAGGCGCGACCGGATGGTCGGATACCTCGATGATGCATGTGGATGCGGTCAACACGACCTGCGCCTATCTCTGGATCGAGCATTCGCTGTCCTCGAACCTGCAGTCCGACCTGTCGGTCTGGTTCGGCTCAAACCCGGTCGTGCCCGCCGCCTGCACCGATGGCAGCGGCATGCAGACCGCCGAGGGCTGCACGACGAACGGCTTCGATGATTTCGACAAGATCCGCTTCTGGACCACGCCCATCACCAACTGCGCCAGCCAGGACGAATGTGTGCCCTATTACCGCTGGGTGTCGGATTACATCGGGGTGATCGGCGGCCGCTGAGGCCGCTGACAGCCGGGGCCTGCCGTCAGGCCCCGGCCATTCCTTCGTCCTGTGGCGCGCGCGCCGCGCCCTGTCCTTTCGTTGCCCGGATGATCCATGACCGCAGCCGTCGAGTTTCAGGCCGTCTCGCGCCATTTCGGATCCGTCCGGGCGGTGGATGCGGTCGATCTGGCCATCGTGCCGGGATCGTTCTTCGCCATGCTCGGCCCTTCGGGCAGCGGCAAGACGACCTGCCTTCGACTGATCTCGGGCTTTGAAAAGCCCACCGGCGGCGCGATCCGCATCTTCGGACAGGATGTGAGCCGGGTTCCCCCGAACAAGCGCAACGTGAACACCGTCTTTCAGGACTATGCCCTGTTCCCGCATATGAGCGTGCGCGACAACATCGCCTATGGCCTGATGGTCAAGGGCGTTGACAAGCGCACCCGTCATTCCCGCGCCGAAGAAATGCTCGCGCTGGTCAAGCTGGACGGCTTTGGCGACCGCAAGCCCGGCCAGCTGTCCGGCGGGCAGCGGCAGCGGGTGGCGCTTGCCCGCGCGCTGGTCAACGAACCGCGCGTCCTTTTGCTGGACGAACCGCTTGGCGCGCTCGACCTCAAGCTGCGCGAGGCGATGCAGGACGAATTGAAAGCCCTGCAGAAACGCCTTGGCATCACCTTCGTCTTCGTCACCCATGATCAGGGCGAGGCGCTGAGCATGGCCGATACGGTGGCACTGTTCAACGAAGGCAAGATCGCCCAGATCGGCACCCCGTCCGAGATCTACGAACGCCCCCGGACCCGCTTCGTCGCGGATTTCGTCGGATCGTCCAATGTGTTGCCGCCCGACCTGTCGGCCCGCCTTGGTGGCCCCGCCCGCTGGTCCAGCCTGCGGCCCGAGGCGGTCAGGATCGGGGCGGGCGGTGCTGTCACCGGCCATGTCGCGGCGCTGCGCTATCTGGGCGCGGGCACCCGGGTCGTGGTGGCGCTGGCTGCGGGGCAGGAGCTGTCGGCCTTCATCCCGCGGGGGGGTGACGTGCCTGCTCCCGGGTCCGAGGTCGCCCTTGG
>JAFIEN010000073.1 GCA_020832515.1 Rubellimicrobium sp.
CAACATCCTACGCCCTTCGGGCTCTGGGTGTTGCAGTTGAAACTTGAGCCTAAGATCTGCAGATTGATATTCGTGACGCAATTGGTGAGGCAGTCATCCAGCAAGCGAAGCAATCCATAGTCGCAGCGGCCGAAGTCGTTTCTGATGAACCACGGATCCGAGACCCGATGGATACAATGATCAGCGCCAAAAGCGTTGATCATGTCGCCATGCTGCAAGACAAGATTGGTAGTCTAAGCACTGCCCTTGCCGCGGAGAGAGAAAAAGGAGAGGTCACTACAGGGGATCACGACCTGAGCAGGGCCTCTCATCTCGATACATGCGAAAGCTATATCTCCCGAGTGGATCGCCTGTTGTCCTTCCTCGGCAACAGTGGTCAATCTGAGCCGGACTGGCCATGGGACGATAGGCACAAGGAACTCATAGGCGCTATCTTGACCGAAGCGTTCACGGCAGGCCTCTTCATCGGCCAGCATCTGCAGCTTGCAGTGGGCAAGAAATCTGAGGCTGACAGCATCGAGCTCGAACGCCGCGACCAAAGAGCACGAGAAGGTGGAGTCCTAGGCGGGCAGAATAATCGAAAAGAATTGCGATATAGAACTTTGGAGAAATTGCTTGCTCCGAAATTGGAGGACTTTCGTGATGCCGCGGACAAAGGAAAAGTTAAGCTCGTTCGCCGCCTCATGCGTGACCACGACAGCAAGGTCGAGACTGCAAACCTGTTCACGGAGAGGGGCAAGCTTCTGAGCGAGGCGTGGGTGCATGAGTTCTGTGAGCACTCTCGCCAAAAGTTGCAAAAATCCAGAGAAAAATAATAAAATCAATAATTTAGACAATCAAGAACCTTGGGTTTGCAAGAAATTTCAAGGTGAACCTGGGGCTCGACGCGCTCGTTTCAGTTAGCGTCAGGCGCGATCAACTTGGAGGCGCCTGGTGTCTGAAAAATTGGACCCATTGTTAACCGATCGAGAGGCGGCCGAGATGCTCTAGATGTCTCGCCCGACCTTTCGCCGCCGCCTGCGCGATGGCCTGATTCCGTCCCCCCTCAAATTCGAACGGCTCAGTCGTTGGCCGAGGTCAGAAATTCTCGCGGTCATCTCACAGGCGAAAGCGAGAAGATCGTTCTCCCAAGTCACAGTTCAAGATCCAATGCTGGAGTCTTATTTTTGGGACGCGACAAGAAAAATGAGAAACGTCCAGAGCACTTTGCTGCGTTGACGCGTCGCATGATGGAAACCGACGCATGGCGAGCGCTTTCCCCGAGCGCCCAAGCGCTATATCCGTGGTTGAAACTCGAGTGGCATGGGCCAAGGGCAAATAATAACGATTCAATTCAATTGTCCGTGCGACAGGCCGCGGAAAAGATGGGGTGCAATGTCAACACTGCGGCTCGTGCTTTTCATGAATTACAGCGCAAGGGTTTCATCGTTGTGACCGTTGGCGGCTGCCTCGGTCTGGCGGGCTTTGGAAAGTCGACCCAGTTTCAACTGACGGAACTTCCGACTCTCGGCGAAAGTGCTGGCAATCACCTGTTTCTGTTGTGGCGGTGCGGCCATGACTTCCCTGTGGTCAAGGCCGTGACGAGCAATCCCAAAGGTGAGAATGGGCGTAGGAAATCCCGTCCTGAGATTGAGGACGACTCGATCATCAAAGTGCGGACGTTTCGAAAGGGGGCGTCTTAGAATTGATGACAGTGCGTCTTCAATATGGTGACGTTGCGCTGAATTTTGTATGCGTTGCTGTCATCAATTTCAAGACATCCTTATTACCATACACGGGGGCCATAATTGAGCTGTTGCGCCCTTAAGCCTCGACATCTTGAAGGGATGAGAACAATGTCTCCAGACGACCAGAAGGGCCTTGTCCTGGCGATCCTGTTGGACTTCCTCGAGAACGAAAGCCCGGCGTCTATTGCCAGCTACATCAGCCACGTCGGTTTCGACATGGGGGCAATCCGCAGCGCCGCCGATCTGTCCGCCGCCTGGCTTGCCCATTACCGGCTCGACCCGGGCACCTATGACGTGACGCGCGCGACGGGGGATCTGGCAACCTGGCCACCGATCGCCGCCCGCATCGCGGAGCTGAGATCAGACGCGGAACTTTCGCCAGATGATTTGTGATCACAAGATCATTGCGGATGCCCGCCGCATCGGGCTGAAGGGGCAAACCATGCACCGTGTCGGCGTCCGCCTCATCGGCATCGACACGACGCCATGTCCCTTTGGCGGTGAGCGCTGCTGGTTCCTCTGTCCCGTCTGCGGGCGCCGCTGCGTCACGATCTATCAGGGGTTCCGCTGCCGTCTGTGCGTGGGCGAGCGATACCGCGTCGAACACATGTCCCCCCTCGACCGGATGTTCGCCAAGGCCCGCAAGCTTCGACGCAGTCTGGGGCAGACAGACGAGTACCTCGCGAGGCCGATCCCCGAGAAGCCGAAATACATGAAGTGGGGCCGGTATCTGCGCATCAGAACCGAGATCGGTCGTGTGGAGCGCGAGATCGTCGCGGCGATTTCAGCCTGGCCTCCACCCTGCACAGTTGAAAACAAGGTGGGCCCGAATGGCATCTTGGCGCTCTTTCGAATACGGCCGGATCGCTACGATGCCAGGCCGCACTCGGGTCACCTGTTGATGCAGTTGTCGGCTGCGAACTGGAGCGCTGCCCGGCTGCCCTCGATCACGGTATCGGCCCAGATCGGATCGTAGGGCGCGTGCAGCTCGAACCTGAGTGTCAGGCTATCGGCCTCGGTGAGAAAATGTTGGACCTCCCGTTCAGGGATTTCAACGATGAGCTTCGAATAGACGGCATCCACCTGTTTGACCACATATTCGGCCCCCTCGAGGCGTACCGGGCTTGCAGGGAGTGTCGCCGCAGATGGCTCCGGAAATCACCTGGCTCGGCCCGCCGATGTCCATGCTCAGAAAGAGAAGGCCCGGCCGCGTCTCATCGCAATAGAGGCTCAGCTCGCCATCGCGGGCATCATCGCTGTAGGGGCGCAGGAAGGCGCGATACCCATCTTCCATAAAGTCGACCCGCCAGGCCACCTGTGGAGGCGGCATCACCCCGGCGATCATCTCGAGGGCGCAGTCCGCGGTGGTGACATATCCGCGCTCGCTGGTGAACGGGCGGAGGTAGCAAGGACGGCGCGGATCATCGAAACGCTCAGCGTGCCGTTGACCGGGAAGGATATTCGATGCCAGTCTGAAGACGCCTTACACTCCGCAAGCATTGGAGATGTCGTCTGAGCTTTCGTTTCCGCAGAACGGTTCGCATTGCGCCGTGGGTCAGGCTGAACCTGTCCCGGTCTGGGCTCAGCACCAGTGTCGGGCCGCGCGGAGCCAGCTTGACCCTGTCGCCTCGCGGAACGCATGCAAACCTCGGCCTGCCCGGGACGGGCGTTTCGTGGCGCGGTCGAGTAGACGGTGGTACCGGCCGGAACGGATCGGCAGCGAAGCGCGCAGCAGCGGCAGTTGCGCACACGATGCCCCCCCCGCACGCCGCTTCCGACGATGCGGGAAAGACCGCGCTGGATTCGGCGCTGATGATGGCGCGGTTTCGGCGTCCTTTCGGGGATGCCTTCGCCAGCGCGCTGGGACGAGTCGATCTGCCAGCCACTGCTCCTGTAAGGAAACAGAACCTAGTCCTTGAAGGCCGGATCGGTCGCGGCCATTTCTTGCTGTTGTTTCTTATCCTTACGGGAGTGGCATTTCTGATAAGCACGCTATGGGAGAGCAACCCCCGCGAAGCTGTCGCTGCTGTCCTGCGGCTGAGCATGCTGGCGATAGCTGCGTTGGGGCTACTGCTGGTTGCCTGCAGAAGCCGTGCGGCCGGCATACCGCCATGGGTGACGTTTCTCGGGATTGCCGTCTTCGCCTATCCGATTCCTTGGATTCTGATTCTCATCCTCGGGGTGCTGCTGATCTGGCCCAACGATACACGAACCGCCCTTTAGCCAGCGTTTCGGAGGCTCAGCCCGTCCGGCACATGTCCCTGCCCCGCCTTGAGAACCATCCATGGAATATCGAAGCCCCATGCTTCCTCGGTGACCGTGAAGCTGGCGTCCATCCGGCGATGATGTGCCGTCCGGAAATTCAGCTCCAGCGGAATGGACAGACCGCCCGTCGCAGCCTCGAACGCGCTGGCCATCGCCAGAATCTGCCCGAAGGCGCCAAGTCGAAGCCGCTCTTCACGCTCACAGGGCGGCAGAGCTGCCACAGCTACGTTTTGGAATCCCTCGCCGAACGAGATTTCGCTGGCGCCCCAAAGCAGTTCAGGGCTGCCTCGGTACTCCCAAGAAAGCACTGGAGCTTCCTCAGGGTCGTTCCATGAGAGGGACAGCAGGGTCTCGGCGGGGCGCGGGATCACCGAAAGATGGCGGATCAGACGGTCAACAAGACCTGCGGCGGGATCAGAGGTTGTTCGAGCATCGGCGTAGCGCTCCACCTGATCAAGATAAGAAGAAAGTGCGCTCGACCCTATGGTTCGAGATCGCCGACGGACTTCGGGAAGCGCGGGCCCGCCGCCAGGCCAGTCTAGCTGCGGAACATCGGGGGGACGAGGCGCTGCACGGACGGGCAAGACGGGAACCGATGCGTCGAGCTGGCGCAGGATTTCAAGGAGGAGCCTGGCCGCAAACCCCTTCACTTCGTCCACTTCCCAGACCCAATCCGCGTCCTCGTCCACTTCGAGTCCCGCACGATCGACTCGGAACCGAACCTCGGCGAACCCATCACCTTCCGGCTGCTTGATCCGCAACGAGCGTTTCGGCAAGGCCTGTATCCAAGTTGCGCCGCCGAGGCGCCACCAAGGCCCGCCGTCTCCATCCGGCGACGCCGACAGCCTGGCCGGCGTATTGGCCGGCAGCCTGACCTCGAACAATGCGCCCCGTATTTGCTCAGCCGAAATCATTCGTCTGTTCCCGCGAGTAGATCGAATTTCTGCCGTTCTGTAAGGAAACCAGTGACGTTGCGCCCTGTCTGCTCTTGCCATTCGCGGATGGCGGCCCGCGTCCTTGGCCCCGCGATACCATCGATGCGTGCGGTATAGAATCCTTTCGCCCCGAGCACCTCCTGAACCTGCTGCCAATCCGCCCGATCGAGTTCGATGGGGATCGTGTCGTCCAGAACCAGCGTCGACTCCGGGATCTGCGAAGGGACAGCGATATCTCCTTCCCGGACTGGTGCCAGCTCTACCCGCGGCGCGTAAGGCTGATGATCGGAAGCACGATCGTCGGGGTCAGGCTCAGACTCCGCGCGGGGCGCGAAAGGGCCGGACGGAGCCGGTATCTGATCCGCAAGCTGCCGAGAGCCGATTTCGTCGATCACCCGATCCATATCGATGCGGTACAGCGCCCGGTCCGTCGCCACAACCAACGAGCGCGCATCCGGTGCTGCGACAAGCGCAACTGGCGGTCCTGCCATAAGTTCGCCCAGCGGAACGCCACGCCCGGAAGTATCGGTGATGAAAATCCTGGAACCGTTGACCGATGCCAGCAACCGCGGGTCTAATGCACCGGTTCCGAGTGCACGGTACCGCGCCCGCGCCCTGACATCCAGCGGAAGCACCCAGGCGAGGGTATCCTGCAAAGATGCGCAGGGCACGAGCAGAGTAAGGCGCTCGCCTTGGGAGTTCACGATCAGCGCCTTCACCGCGTCCATAGCGACCGGATACACGCGCAGGACCCGATTGCCCTCGGGAAGCTGCGCAGGTAGGCTGGCCAGGGCCGTGCATGCCGGCTGATCGCCCCCGCCGAGCGACATCGCTCCGGCCACGTCCAGAGCGACAGGCAGCCCTGCGAGATCGGCAGTCAGGAAGCCTTGATCAGGCCTAGCATAGGTGCCCGCGGGGCCTTCGGGGCCGATCTCGATGACACCAGCCCGGGTCGGGGCAAGGATGCGGCCGCGCTCTCCAAGCATTGGCGCGCCTATCACGAACAAGTCCCCGAAACGACCCTCGATCAGATTTCTCCGAAGCGGAAGGCCGTTCAGCGCAGTGCCCTCCGCCCCTGCACCGTCAGGGCCGACATACCAAGTGTAGGTAGCATCTCGGCCCCGCACGTCGCGGCAACCAGTCGAGCGGGACACTCCGCCCGACGGGTTCACCAGCACCGCATCGCGCCCTTGCACGCAAAGACGAGGCGAACGGTCCTCTGCATCAGTATGCAAGGCAGTTGCCGTCTCGGCCCCGGCTCCGGCGGTGGGGCGGCGCGCGGCGGTCAGCGAGAGATCGCGCCGTGGGCTCCGCCACCAACCCGCAGCTTGGGTCACGATGTCCACTCCGTCAAGAAAAGGAGCAGCCAGGCCGGTGTAATCATCCAGTGACAGGCGGCCCCCATCCAATGACACTGCCTCGTTCCGGAACGCGATCGACAGAGCCTCAGCACCACTGGCGGAAACTCGCCGGGTCCAGACCCAGTCACCGTCGAGAACGACGACCCGATCCGCACCGATGTCCGATTGAGCCGGGGCAAAGACACCTGCATCCAACGTTGAAGCGGGGTTCCCACGCCAGATCCGGCCGTCTTCGCACAGGATGTCAACCGGATCACCCGACGCGCGCGGTACCGCTTGTACCGAGCCGTCCCGAGCCTCGATCCGCGCGGGTCGGCAATCCAGAAAGGCACCGCGATCATCCGGCGTACGCAAGACAAGAGTATCCGGGTCCAGTCCACGCGCCGAGATCGTCCAATCCAGCACACCCTCCGGGGTCAGCAGCCGCAAGACCGGTCCGGCTTCCGCTATCCCCGCAACCCGATCTATCGCGGGCCGGTCGGTATCCCAGTCCAACCTGCGCCAGAGATCATCAAGCCCCCTAACTTCCAACGCCACGCCAGGATCGAGGAAGCGGAGACGTAGGCGCGAGCCCTCCCAAGGCATTCCCCCTCCCGCTCGCTCGAGGATTTCAGCGGTATGGCGCTCGGGTTGCCAGTGTTGCCCAGAGAGTCGCCATGCGGTTCCGCCTCCCGCAGCGAGAAAGCCTGGCGCCAGGCGCTCACCCTGCCCCAGATCGGCGGGATTGCTTTGGCAATGCACTTCTGCGACCCCCGGCAAGACCTGTAGCTGCCCCGGCAGGCCCGCCGTCCCCTGCCCCACGACGTCAGCCTCGGCCCAGACCTCGAGAACGGTGCCGGAACATCCGGCAACCCGGCGCAGCCGATCGTGCGGCCAGTACCCATCGTCCCGAAGCCGGGCGGGGCCGATTGGTTGCCCGAGATGGTCGAGATAGGTTCCAGTGATGTCCGTATCCGTCTTGCGCCATTCCCAGACCGGATCGGAGAGAACCGCCAGCTCGTTCGGGGTTCCGGGCGTCGTGCATGGTACGGGAGCCCCATCGGCAGACGACAGTTCGAAACAGGAAGCGCCAGCAGTAGCCAACAATCGTGAAGGATCACTGGCTGGGCGTCCGACCCGATCGAAAGCCAGCGGCGCTGCCCCCGGGGTGACCCCGCTATACAGCCAGCTTGCGGCATCTCCTTGTCCAGTCCAGACAAGCCGCCGGAGGCCCATTTCCGTGGCCAGCAGGATCCGGTCACTTTCGACCACAAAACCCCGCACCCGTTCGAAGGGCATGTCCTGCCCAGCAGCCCAGCGGAAGGCCACATGCCGCTGCACCCCGGACAGGTCCTCGAAGCGCATCGAAGGTTCGGCCCGCCCCTGTCGGAAGGAAATGCGCAGGTCGCCGCTGTCCACTGCGGTCCGAACTGCCCATGCATCCTCGTCCTGTCCTGCCGCGCGCCAGACCCGGGCGCCGCGATCCCACACCCGCGGCCCCTGCACTGTCTCGGCCCAGAGGACGGGGCTACCGGGCACCACATCGCGCACATCCAACGCGCGTGCCCCGGGATCGGGCGTCGCCGGCGGCGACAAGGCAGCAAGCGCTGCAAAGCTGGAAGCTTCATGCGTACCGGTCCCAGTGACTGCGACGATGCCGGCGCTGTAAGCGGCCAGCGCCCGAAGCTGATCGGTCGCGAAGTCCAGCCCCTGCCCTTCCACAGCGAAGGCATCGCCAGGCGCCACTGGGACGATCTGGAACACACCAGCCCGCCGTTCCCAGCGCCGCGCGGTCGCCTCGGCAAGCAACCGATCGTGCCAGGGAGGAGCGCTGTCGGTCCAGCCCTGGGCTGTGCGCCGCGACCACCCGGCCGGCCCGCGCGCCATCAACGCGGGCCCCTCAGTATCGACAACTGTTGCACCTGGAGGAAGGTCGATCCCCGCTCCGAAGCCCTCCAACGGAACAAGCCCGATGGGCGTCATCAGAAGGCCCTTACCACCCTCGGCAGCAATACCAAGACGCTGGTCAAACAGGAAACCTTCGGCGCCCAGCGCCGAGACGCTGCTCCCTCCAACTAACAGGGTCGCCTGAAGCCCCCCGCCGCGTAGGGTTTCGGTCACGCGCAGTGCGCCCAGGGTCACAGTTTCCTGTCCGATGTCCGTGACCCCTGAGCCAGTCTGTGCCTCGATGCCATTGGTGCCGAACAGGAAGCGCCCTCCAGCGAGATCCTGCGGCAGGTCGAAGCGATCAAGGCTGATGGGCAAAGCCTCCAGCCCGATCCGCATGCTCCAGAGCCCGTGCGGATTTAGAAGCGCGAAGCTATCACCTCCCAGATAGGCGGCGCGGCCGGGCACATCGGGCAGGAAGCGCCCCCCGTGGATCGCCTCTGACGGTGAAAGAGAATGGCTTTCGCCGAAGCGGACCGTCCTCGACGCGCGATCCCATGCCATCCAGGAGAGGGAAAAAGCCTCTGCCGGTGCCAGCTTGCCACCGGCAACCGACTGCGCAGCCCCGGCTCCGCGGTCGACCTCGAACTGTCCACCCGAACCGCTCAGATTGGGCGGCGCAAGGTAGGGGCGACCGTCGACCCGTACGATGGCCCCCCGAATCTCGGCCAACGCAGTCTCGTTCCCAGGAACCCCGCTGGACCAGTCCGCCTGCCTTGCATCGTGCAGCAAGCCTGCGGTCATCTCATGGCTTGCAATGGTCGTTAGCACACTTGTCCCGCCTGCCTGCTCCCGAACCTCCAGCAGTCTTTCGCCCTTCTCCAGGGACAGCCCGGTGTCCATGACCTGCGAACAAGGTATGGGGCCGGGTTCGGCGGCTCCCGCGGCTGCCTCTTGCCCATCGCCTTCGGTTTCGGCTCCGTCCCGTGGTGCACGGCCCTCTTGCTGGACCCGGTCTTCCACACCTTCCGGAGTTCCGTCGGGGGGCGCTTCCGGCACCTGGGGTACCCGATCCACGTTGCTTTCTTGGTCTACCACTGCGTCCGAGGCACTTTCCAACGACTCCATTCGAGCAGACTGTTCCGCCGCGACAACGGGCTCGGGCGGATAACACACGCCAATCCAGTGAACCCGGACTTGCCCATCCTCATGGTGCGCCCAGATCGCGCGAGGGAAGGAAAGATCGGCTCCTTCCGGCGGCGGGCCCTCTGCAACTGCAAGGACGTCTTCGGACAGCACCACATCGGACACCGGATCTTCTGTCTGGCCTTGCTGCCGCAGTCTACCATCGGGGCCCAGGCCCCGGACCACACCCCTTGCATCCATCGTTGCCGCGCCAAGCGCCAAGGCGCCCGCCTGCGGTTGCTCGACCGCACCACTATCCGTGATTAGACGCAGGCCATCGGGGGTCGTGGCAGCCAGCCAACCCGTCCCTCGGCGGAGGTCGAGCACATTGTCGAGCACCTGTTCGACGCCGCCCACATCGGGAAAGTACCAGAGATCGCCCTCCCGCCCGGTCCAGAGGACGACTGCCTGGCCTTCACGAACAAAGCGAGCATCGGGGCTCGTTCCGGGGATGGAGATGCGTTCTGAGACCCTCAACGAGGAGTCGATCCTGAGCACATTTCCATCCGAAAGGACCAGCCTGTCGCCTCCTGGCAGCACTTCAGCCGCAATCAGGCTGTCGGGATCCAACGGCTCCGGAGGGGGGGTAACGGCTCGGCAATTTGCTGGGACTGAGCGACCAGGGGCTATCTCGCAGTGGTGGAGCACGAGATCCCGGTCGATCCTCCACAACGCGTCGGGCGCAATCCGCCAATCGCGGTCATCACTCGGATCATAGGTAAGGGATACCTGCGCCAGATCCGCCGTCCCGGCGGCTTGCGCAGCTGATAACTCCAAAACGAACATGCGCAGAGGCGCGTCTGGCGACCCATCTGTCAGAACGAGCGCCCCTGTTCCATCGACCCGGGCCATCTCCCATCCGCGGACGGCCGCGGGCAGCCGTACCGCCGCCCGCTGTGCGAGATCGGTCCGCTCAAAGAGCTCCAGTTCCCTCTGACCAAGAATGGTGACGACCGTGTCACCTTGTGCCATATCAAGGATGCCGGAAGGATCCTGTGCGGGGCGGGGCATCTTTGGTGCCAGCAGACCGCGCATGACGATCGGTCCGGAAACACTCTCGCCACCGTAGCCCTGCCCCGACTGATCCCAGAAGGTGATCCGGGTCAGGCCTTGCTCGACCCCGATGTCGAGGACAGAAACAGACTCAGGCCCGCCGTCGATCGAACGCGTCAACCAGGTCCGATCTTTACCGTCATACGCCCAGATACGGTCGGCGGCTGCAAACACCAGACCATCCGGCACAACGCGGACCCTCCGCAGGCTGGCCATCGTCGGGGCTGCGCCCGGAGCCGGCAGGAGACGCTGCGAACTCCCGCGCCATTCCTGCACGCTGCCATCCCTGCCGAGCAAGAGCAGCCTGTCACCCTCGGGCTCATGCACAACCTGGAACGCCGAGGGCAACGCGCTCCAGGGCACCTCCGCCACGTCCGTATCGCAACTGTCTGGCGTGGGCAGGTCAGCCAGCGGCACCGCCCGTGCGGCTGCGCCCTCGATCACCACGAGATATCCGGCGACAATCTCCACCCGCGCGGCAGGAGACACACCTCTGCCTTGCAGCCTCACCCAACGGCGGTACTCGGGCTCATGGATGGCCATGCCCTCGGTCGTTGCGACGAAGACCCGTCCATCTGACAGGCCTCGCGCCTCGATCACGGTTCCGCTCGGGGCGGGCACACCGCGGAACAAGCATTGTCTTGCCTGGCCCGGCAAGACGACATGCCTGCGGCCGTTCTGCTCGGCAAGATAGATGAACCCCTCAGGCCCCTGCCCTGCCCAGAGCACTCGCTCACCGAACTCCGACACCTGGCGGTTGCCGTGAAACAGCAGGCCCCCCGAAGCCCAGACTGGCAAGCTGTTGGAGACCCCGGCCAGCCGGACTTCCCCTGAGCCACCACCGAAGGTACGGACTGCTCGGCGGTCGTCGGGGCGATACTCCACGACTTGCCCGCTCCCCCCCATGAATATCGAGGCCCCCGCCTGAAGAGCATCGGTCACCTCGTCGCTTCCCAGCGCCAAGCCACCTGGACTGCCGGCCACGGTCACCCAGCCGTCGTCTTCGAGAGAGTAGAGTACACCGGTTTGCGAGAGCGCCAGAAGGGATCCGGCCGCCAAATCGATGTCCCTCACGCCACCCGGCGGCCCCTCCCAGGCATCACTCCAACTCCTGTCGTCGGTGTCATAGACCGCGATCCTCTGCCCGTCGGAGAAGAAAATCATCGCATCAGCTGTTGCCGCTCCGGTAACCGGTCGGAAGCCCCAGGGGGCCGGCGCGCCCACGCGCACCTCGGCAGATCCACCGCCTGCCTGCAGACGCAGAGGTTGGCCGTCAGCTTTGACCAGGTGCAGGTCGTTGCCGTTGGCTTGAACCGACACAAGGCGTCCAAGGGATTGCGCAGCGTCGCGAAACGTGACTGACCGGTTGGGCCAGGCACCGGAGACCACGCCCTCGAAGACATGCCCGCTGGCTTGGTCAACGAGCCAGAGCGTATTCTCCGTGCCGAGCAGACGCGCCCTCGGCCCGATCGAGGGTGGAAGCGCCTGTGTCTGCAGGCTCCAGCGCCGGGCTAGCGGATCGTGCAGAATTAGATCGTCGCCCCGCCGCATGACCACAGTCCCCCTGGTTGCGGCCACAGCAACGAACCCCGAAGGATCACCTGGTCCGACGTCGCTGGGAACAATCTCCACCGGGACACGCTGCCCCAGATCCACTACTGACCCGTTGCGTAGCAGCGCCAGCACGGCATCGCCCTCACCCGGCAGGAGTTGCATCACACGGTCGGGCGAGTCGGCCCGCCAGACGACCCGACCACCAACGACGCGACCTACGGAGCTGCCTGCGGCGTAATGGATCGTTTGCCCCTCGGGTCCGGCGTGAAAGGTATCCACCGGGCCGCCTTCCAGTACGGTCCAACCCCGCGCCTGCGGGTCATAAACATGCACACCTGCCGTACCCAGAACCACGATTCGCCCGGACTGCAGGGCAGCATGGGACAGCGATGTGGCGGAGAGACCGGGACTGATCGAGGTCTCCCCAACAAGGCGACGCAGGTCAGTAGGACCGCGCGTTTCGCTGATCGACAGGCAGGTGCCTCCGGAGCAGGGAGTCGATTGGAGAACCAGCAGATTGCCGTCTGCCGCACGCTCCAGATCGAGCACCGATGCTGCGTCCGGAACCGCCGCGCGCTGCTGCGGGCGGCTTGGGTCGATGGTCTCCAGCCCCCCTCTGCCGCCCAGCCACAAGCGCCCAAGGCCAAAGTTAAGGTGCTCGGGATCTGTCACCGTGCCGACCTGCGAGACCGGCACCCAAATGCTTAGACGCAGGTCGAACAACCCCAGCCCCTTCGCCCCGGCCGAGGCCAGCAGCCAGCGCTCGTCGTCCGAGAGAGTCCAGAGCGAAACATCAGACAGATCGACCGGCGCCCCGTCGGCGCCAACCCAAGTACTGTCGCTGATGAGGGTGCGCCAGCCTCTGTCGGTGCGTGCCGCCAGCCCACCGGTTTCGGTGACCGCGAAAACCGTCGCGTCCGCTGGACACTCCGCAACCTCGGTGCAGGTCGAGGACAGGAACGCCAACGGGCCCGCAAGTGTGGGCGCGCCGGGCAACTGCTCCTCGGCGAACAATTCCGTGCGCATGTTATAGCGGTGGACTGTGCCGTCGACCCGGCCAACGATAGTGTCGAAGCCCAGCGGCACCATGTCCACGATAGGCGAGGCAGGGCTGCGATAGTCCGTGAGAATGCGGGGGTCGTCGATCTGCTCTATCGCGGGCGGATCGAGGAAACCCCACGCATCCTCGATCCGGGCGAGGGTCCATCCCAAGGTGCCCAGCACCAAAACGCCGCCCGTGAGCACAACCAGCAGGGCCGGGTCAGGCCGACCCCTCAGCGGAACCGCGCGGGCCCGAAGTGCCGCGTGGCGTGCCCTTAGCCCAACCACGATCTCGCTAAGGCGACGCGCGGGCCTCGTCATGGCGTGCCGTCAGACAAGACGACCAGCGCCGCCTCCACCTCCCCACGCGGACGCGTGAGGTGCAGCCCGGGAAAAGCCTCGGACAGAATAGGCGGCACCGGGCGATCACGGGTGGCCGCCTCCGCACAGGCAGCCCAGTGTTCGAAGGCACAGAGCGCCTCCGCCTCGGACAGTTGTTCGCTCCGCTTCTCATCCGTCCCCGCCCGGAGCCGAGCCCACTTGTCGAACCAGACAAGCGCTGCCGCATCGCCCCCTCTTGCCAAGTACGCCGCAATTCGGATCGTCCGGCAAGCCAAGGCCTCGGGCGGCGAGTCTGCTGCCTCAAGTTCAGCCGTTGCCAACAACGCAGACGGAAGATCCGAAGGGAACGTCGCGGGAGAGAGAAGCTCGGTCCAGGACGGAACCGACTCCGGTGCGACCGTTGCGGCCATGCGGCGCAGAGGGTACGCTGCATCGTCACGCGCACCCGGTTGCAGCGCGGCTAGCCCGAGCACGTCCGCCACAGCGACGAGGTCTCGCTGAGTAGTTACACCAAAGGCCAGCTGCAGTCGCTGCAAGTGGCATAGCCTGTGGAAGGCTGCGTCGTCGGTCGGTACTCCCGCCGGAACGGTGAACGGGTAGAGAGCGTCATCGCGAAGGTCTCGCAGGACCTGTTCTGCCAAGTCCGCCCGCAGGCCAACCGCCCGAAGGATCCGGTGACCGGTCAATACAAGCCATGGAGCTGTCGGCAGCAGCGTCCGAAGCACTGCCACCTGCGAGCGGCGCAGTGGCGACGCCAGCCCCAGGAACTCGATGAGGATCAGCGCCGAAAGCCCGCCCACGATGGCCAACCAGATCACCGCATCAGGAAACAGGGCCGTCCAGAAGCGCCCGTAGAGCGGGAGCCAGATCGCATCGTGTATCAGGTACAACAGCCTGCCCGGCCCATCCGGCGAAAGGCGCTCCCCGCGGACAGTGAGCACCAGCACCAACAGTAGTGTCACCAGCGATAGGATCACTCCGTAGCGCAGGAACCATTTCCTGTCGCGGGCAGGAGGAACCAAACCCGCCCGGAGCAGACTGGACCTGCCGCCCGCGGGCGAGGAGTGTCGCCCCTTCTCACTCATGGCACGGTGCCCGACAGAAGAGTCGTGCCGGAACTGGCGGGCGGCGGGGATGCAGCGGGCCCGGCGGGCATGGGCGTGGCCACGACCAGCCCCGCGACGAAGGCAAGGATCGCTTCGCGATATGCGTACGCCACCCCAATCATGGCGCCCAGCAGGATCGAGCCAAAAATCAACCACCCGTAGGACCGTAGGAAGTGAGCTACCCCCCGAAAAACGGACAGTGACGGAAGCTACGATCTGACGTCTGCT
>JAFIEN010000074.1 GCA_020832515.1 Rubellimicrobium sp.
CGGGCGCCCCGCTGGGGTTTACGGCCAATTCCTTCTCCTCGGTGTCCCTCGAACAGCCTATGGTTCAGGTCATCATCGCACTCCGTTCGACTAACCACGCTGACTTCGCCGGAGCCAAGACTTTCGCCGTGAATGTCCTTTCGGAAGCGCAGCGCGACGTTTCCACGACTTTCTCTCGGCCTGTGCCTGACCGTTTCGCGGCGGTGGACTGGTGGCAGGGCAGCACCGGATGCCCCATATTCGAGGGCGTATCGGCTTGGTTTGACTGCACCATGTTCCGCACGATCGAGGCGGGGGACCACACGATCCTGATCGGAAAGGTGCAGGATTTCCACGCCACGGCCTTGCCAGGCCTTGGGTACGGCCGCGGCGCCTATCTGACGCCAGCCCGCACCGAACCGCAGACTCTTGGCCCTGACGTGGTCATCACCGCGATCATCGAGCGTGGGGGTGCGGTGTTGCTGACGGATGACGGGATGGGCGGAATGACCCTGCCATCCGTCCGTGCCGGGCGTGAGGGGGCGCAGATCGCGCTGGCGCAGCTTCTGGACAGCATCGGCACCGAGGCCGAGCCGGGGCCCGTCTACGCCGTATACGAAGATGTGCGCCGGGGCAGCCAGACCACCGCCTTCCGTTGTCCGTCCGGTGCCGGAGGCGACCCGAACACTGGCCAGTTCGTGCCGCTTGACCCGAACGCACTGGGCGATGTTACCGATCCGGCATTGAGGACCATGCTGGAAAGGCTGGCAGCCGAGCGGCAGTCCGGAAACTTCGGCATCTACTTTGGGGATCAGGACAGGGGCCAGGTTGCCCGTGTCGCAGAGGGGCAGGCATGAAATTCTCGCTTTTCGTCCATATGGAGCGCGTAAACCCCGCTGACTCGGAACCCCGCCTCCATGCCTAGATGCTGGAACTGTGCCAGATGGCCGACGCGGGCGGCATGCACGCAATCTGGACCGGTGAACACCATGCGATGAGCTTTACCATTGCGCCGAACCCATTCCTGAACCTGATCGACATCGCCCATCATACGAAGAACGTGCGTCTTGGCACGGGCACCGTCATCGCCCCGTTCTGGCATCCGATCAAGTTGGCCGGCGAAGCCGCGATGACCGACATCATCACCGGCGGGAGGCTGGATCTGGGTTTGGCGCGCGGGGCCTACACCTTCGAATACGACCGTGTTCTGCCGGGACTGGATGCCTGGGCCGCAGGCGGGCGCCTGCGCGAGATGATACCGGCGATCAAGGGCCTCTGGGCGGGTGACCACGCACACGAGGGCATCTACTGGCAGTTTCCGGAAACCACGTCGGCCCCGCTTCCGCTGCAACAGCCGCATCCGCCGCTCTGGGTTGCGGCGCGGGACCCCAATAGCCACGACTTCGCAGTGTCCCAAGGCTGCAACGTGCAGGTCACGCCCCTTCACCTGCCGCATGACGAGGTCGTGTCGCTGATGGACAGGTTCAAGACAGCCTGCGCCGCGCACCCCGACATTCCGCGCCCGAAGATCCTGCTTCTTCAGCACGGCTACGTCGCCTCCGACGCTGTCGACGCCCGTCTGGCGGCCGAGGAACTGACCGGGTTCTATGCCTACTACGGGGCGTGGTTCCTGAACAAGCGCCCGATCCGGCGAGGCATGATCGAACAGCTGGCCGCCGAGGAGATCGCGCTCTGGATCGACAGCGGAATGAGCTTCGGGCGCAAGCGCGCGTCGCTGCGCCGGTTCATCGACGATGTCATGCCCGCCTTTGCCTGAGGAGCAGCCCGTGGAACGATTTCAGCTCTACATCGACGGCAGGTTCGAAGATGGCGCGGCCCGTTTCGAAAGCACTGATCCCGCCACCGGCGCCAAATGGGCCGACATGCCCGAAGCGCGCGAGGCCGAGGTGGATCGTGCGGTCGCCGCCGCAGGCCGCGCGTTCCGGTCGTCCGCTTGGGCGGACCTGACCGCGACGGCACGGGGCAGGCTGCTGATGCGGCTGGCCGACCTGGTGCAGGACGCCGCGCCGCGCCTTGCCGCCCTGGAAACCCGTGACACCGGCAAGATCATCCGCGAGACGACGGCCCAGATCGCCTATGTGGCGGATTACTTCCGCTACTACGCGGGACTTGCCGACAAGATCGAAGGCGCCCACCTGCCGATCGACAAGCCCGACATGGAGGCGTAGATCCGGCGCGAACCCGTCGGGGTGGTGGCAGCGATCATCCCGTGGAACAGCCAATTGTTCCTGACGGCGGTCAAGCTGGGACCGGCGCTTGCAGCAGGCTGCACCGTGGTCCTCAAGGCGTCCGAAGAAGCGCCGGCACCGCTTCTTGACTTCGCTCGCCTGATCGACGCCGCGGGCTTTCCGCCCGGTGTGGTGAACGTTATCACCGGCTTCGGCCCGACATGCGGTTCCGTACTTACCCGGCACCCCGGCGTGACCCACATTGCCTTCACCGGCGGGCCGGAAACCGCACGGGCGGTGATCCGGAACTCGGCGGAGAACCTTGCCTCCACGTCCCTCGAACTTGGCGGCAAGTCGCCCTTCATCGTGTTCGCGGACGCCGATCTAGACAGCGCGGCCTTTGCCCAGGTTGCGGGCATCTTCGCGGCCTCGGGGCAAAGCTGCGTCGCGGGATCGCGGCTACTGGTCGAACGGTCGGTGAAGGACGCCTTCCTTGAAAAGTTGCGCGCCAAGGCCGAGACGATCCGTATCGCTGCCCCCGACGAGATGGCGACCGAGATGGGTCCGCTCTGCACCCGGCGTCAGCGCGAAACCATCGACGCGATGGTGGGTGCCTCGGTGGCGGTTGGCGCCCGCATCGTCACCGGGGGAAAGGTCCCGGAAGGGCCGGGATATTTCTATCCGCCCACCATTCTCGATTGCAGCGATGCACAGGAAGCTCCCGCCCTGGCGCGGGAATGTTTCGGGCCGGTCCTGTCCGTGAGGACTTTCGACACCGAGGACGAGGCAATCCGGCTGGCCAATGAAACCGACTATGGCCTTGCGGCGGGCGTCTTCACGCGCAGCGTCAGCAGGGCGCACCGGATGATCCGGGCGATCCGTGCGGGCGTGGTCTGGATAAACACCTACCGCGCCATTTCCCCCATCGCGCCGTTCGGCGGCCACGGCCTTTCGGGCCACGGCCGTGAAGGCGGGTTGGCCGCGGCATTGGACTACACGACCACCAAGACAGTCTGGCTGCGCACCTCGGACGATCCGATACCGGACCCGTTCGTGATGCGCTGACCGATCCCGACGCGACAAGAAACAGACGAAAACCAGATCGACAGGAGAGTCATGCCATGAAACTTCCCCTTCTTCCCCTTGGGCTTGCGGCTGCTCTGGCCGCTGCATCGGCTGCGCATGCGCAAGAAATGGTCTTCACAAGCTGGGGGGGCACCACGCAGGACGCGCAGGCCGCATCCTGGGCCGAGCCCTTCACGGCCGCGACCGGCATTGCAGTGCTTCAGGACGGACCCACCGACTACGGCAAGCTCAAGGCCATGGTCGAGGCCGGCAACGTCTCGTGGGACGTGGTCGACGTGGAATACGACTACGCGTTGCAAGCCGGAGCACAGGGTCTGCTGGAGCCGATCGACTATTCCATCGTCGACCGGTCCAGGCTGGACCCGCGCTTCGCGTCGGAATACGCGGTCGGCAGCTTCTACTTCTCGTTCGTCCTCGGCTGGAACCCGACCGCCTTTCCCGACAAAGCGCCCGCAACCCTTGCGGACCTGTTCGACACCGAAACCTTCCCGGGGCAGCGCACCTTCTACCAATGGGCAGCGCCCGGCGTGATCGAGGCCGCGCTTCTGGCCGACGGGGTGGCGCCTGCCGACCTCTATCCGCTGGACCTGGACCGGGCGTTCGCCAAGCTCGACACCATCAAGGATGACATCGTCTGGTGGGGCGGCGGCGCGCAGAGCCAACAGCTTCTGGCCTCGGCGGAAGCGCCGATCGGGCTGTTCTGGAACGGGCGCCTTGCCGCGCTTCAGGCTGACGGGATAGATGTAGGCATCAGCTGGGATCAGAACATCACCGCGGCCGATGCACTGGTGGTGCCCAAGGGCACGGCAAACCGAGAGGCTGCGATGCAGTTCATCGCGCTTGCAACGTCGGCGGAAGGACAGGCGGCCTTCGCCACCGCTTCGGGCTATGCGCCGATCAACGTCGATGCACCGGCGCTGATGGACCCCGCAGTGCGCGCGACCCTGCCCGATGTGCAGACCGCCGTTCAGGTGAATGCCGACATGGATTACTGGGCCGCCAACCGCGACGAGATCGGCAGCCGCTGGTACGCGTGGCAGGCCGAATGACACTCTCTGCCGCGTGTCCCGGATCGGGGCGCGTGGCCCTCCGGACCGGACGCTGACCATGACCGCCGCCGCCAGACCGTTTCGCCGCCCCAGCGGCCTTGCCTTGGCGCTGCCGGCGGCGGCGCTGCTGCTGGCCTTCTTTGCGGTGCCGGTGGCACTGCTGCTGGCCCGGTCGGTGACAGAACCGCAACCTGGCCTGCATAATTACGCCGAGCTTCTGGGGTCGGGGACCTACATGCGGGTGTTTCTGAACACCTTCCTTGTGTCCACCATCGTGACTGTGGTCACGGCGGTCGTGGCCTTTCCGGTGGCGTGGGCGCTGGCGATCCTGCCACCGCTCTGGTCGCGCATCCTGTTCGGAATCATCGTGCTGTCGATGTGGACGAACCTGCTGGCCCGCACCTATGCCTGGATGGTGCTGCTTCAGCAGACGGGACTGGTCAACCGGATCCTGATCGGCGCGGGCATCATCGATCGGCCCATCGCGCTGGTGAACAACCTGACCGGGGTGACCATCGGCATGGTCTACATCATGCTGCCCTTCATGATCCTGCCGCTGGTCGGCACGATCCGGCGCATCGACCCCGCGATCCTTCAGGCCGCAGCACTATGCGGAGCGACACGGATGCAGGCGCTGACCCGCATTCTCCTGCCGCTTGCGGTGCCGGGTCTGGCTGCCGGGGCGCTGATGGTCTTCGTGATGTCGCTTGGGTATTTCGCGACGCCGTCGCTTCTGGGCGAACGGTCCAACATGATGCTGGCAGAACTGATCGTGCAGCAGGTCCAGAGTCTCGTAAACTGGGGCCTTGGCGGGGCTGCGGCCTTCATCCTTCTGGTGGTGACACTGGCGCTTTACGCCGTTCTACTGCGCCTGTTCGGCCAGCCGGAAGGGACGCGCTGATGCTGCTTGATTATTCGCGGCTGGGCTGGTGGCGCTGGGTCCTGGCGGCGGTTTCGCTGATGACGGGGCTGTTCCTGCTGCTGCCGATCGTGTTCATCGCGGCCCTGTCGTTCGGCGACTCGCGCTGGCTTATCTTTCCGCCGCCCGGCTGGACGACACGGTGGTATTCCGATCTACTGTCCGACGACCGCTGGCTTTCTGCCGCTCTGACCTCGGCGAAGATCGCCACCCTTGTCACCATCCTGTCGGTGGTGCTGGGCTTGCTGGCGTCCTTCGCGCTCGTGCGCGGGACGTTCCGGGGCAAGGCGCTGCTGCGAGGGTTCTTCCTGACGCCGATGATCCTTCCGGTGGTGGTGCTGGCCGTTGCCCTTTATGCCGTATTCCTGCGCGTGGGCCTGTCGGGCACGCTCACCGGCTTTGTCATCGCACATCTTATCGTGGCGTTTCCCTTCGCGGTCATCACCATATCGACCGCGCTCGATGCCTTCGATCCTGCAATCGAGGATGCCGCGATCCTCTGCGGCGCCTCTCCGTGGGAAGCGCGGGCGCGCGTGACCCTGCCCGCCATCAGCCACGGGGTGTTCGCCGCCGCCATCTTCTCCTTCCTGATTTCGTGGGACGAAGTCGTGCTGGCGATCTTCATGGCAAGCCCGACGCTTCAGACGCTTCCGGTCAAGGTATGGACCACGCTCCGTCAGGACCTGACACCGTCAATTGCCGCCGCCTCTACGATCCTGGTCTGCATAACTCTTTTGCTGATGGTGGTCGCCGCACTGATCCGAAGGGGCAGGACATGACCGCGCCGTATCTGGAAATTGACGGGCTGAGGAAGGTCTATCGCGATGTCGTCGCCACAGATCGGGTTGACCTGACGATCGCGGAAGGCGAATTCATGACCTTCCTCGGACCATCCGGGTCGGGAAAGAGCACGACGCTCTATATCCTTGCTGGATTTCAGGACCCGACGGCAGGGGATGTACGCTTGCGTGGGCAGTCGATCCTGTCAACGCCTTCACATCGGCGCAACATCGGCATGGTGTTCCAGCGCTATTCCCTTTTCCCCCACCTGACCGTGGCCGAGAACGTTGCCTTCCCACTGCGCATCCGTCGCACCGCGCGTCCCGAAATGGCGGAGCGTGTGGCGCGCGCGCTGGCGCTGGTCCGGCTGACCGGCTTCGATGACCGTATGCCGGCGCAGATGTCGGGCGGCCAGCAGCAGCGCGTCGCGCTGGCCCGCGCGCTTGTCTACAATCCGCCGGTCCTTCTGATGGACGAACCGCTTTCGGCCCTGGACCGCAAGCTGCGCGAGGAAATCCAGCACGAGATCCGCCGCATCCACGCTGAAACCGGCGTCACAATCCTCTATGTCACTCACGATCAGGAAGAGGCGCTGCGCCTGTCCGACCGCGTCGCAGTGTTCAACAACGGCCGGATCGAACAGGTCGGTACGGGAGAAAGCCTCTACTCCGTCCCCTCCACCCGCTTCGTGGCCGAGTTCATGGGCGACAGCGCGGTGCTTTCAGGCACTGTCGCACAGATTCTGGCCGACAGCGCGATGATCCGCCTTCCGGACGGTACCCTCGTTGGTCCCATTGCTCTTCATGGAAACGCACCGGATGGCGCAACTGTCGATCTGCTTCTTCGCCCGGAACGCGTGGCCGTGGCGACTGCGGACCGCCCCGGAATTGCGACGACTGCGATCGATGTCGTATTTCTTGGAAACGGAACCTCGGTAACCTGCCGCACGGCATGGGGCGAGGCGTTCACCGTCCGCTTGCCATGGGGTCATGAGTTGATCGGATCAATCCTGCCCGGAATGGCACTCTCGCTCAGAATTCCGCGGGACTCGGCCCACGCTTTTCCTCGGTGAGTCCCTAACGGACTAGTGCAGCCAAACCGCACGATGCCCGCGCAGAAAACAGGCGAGCGGAGATACCCTCGATGCCGTCAACCCGCCGGGTTCAGTCGATCTCCCGAGAAATGTGATCAATGTGGAAGGGCTGATCCGAAATATTCGATTCTGATCTGGCCGGATGGTCAATGACTATGCCAAGCGCCTACTTGTTATCACAGATTAAGTTGCGCAAGCGGACGGATCAAATGCTGTCTGCGTCCACCATCAATCAACGGGCATTGCAGCTCATCTATCAAATTCGGACGTGTCCATGCCGAAGTCGTCGACGAGCGCTTGGACCTCTTGGGTATTAAGCACGCCGGGGTGCTTTTTGTGGGCGACGTAGACCCCCTCTAGGGCAAGATCCCATTCCCCGACATAGAAGAACTCTCGATCACCCGACATGTCGATGCCGGCCCGTTCGAGGATCTCGATTTGCTCTTCAAGGAGGTCGATTGCTTCTTTGTCGTCCATGACTGTCCTAGTTCCTTCTAACTCCGGGCCCTGACACCGGGTAGCCCGTTGGCACTTCGCCGTTGGGCTGCACGACAACTTTGATCGTGACGCCATTTACCTCGCCGACGATAACCAGATCGCCATCGCGATGCGCGGGACGATCAACGGTACCAGTTCCCGCGACCTGCCTTATGGCCTCCAGAATATCATCGTCTGACCAACTTGCGGGAAATTCCGTCTTGCCCGGTATGCCCCTTCCATATCGATGCCCTCCGCTACGACCCTCGCCATCCAGAATATGCCGCGCGCGATCTTCGGGGATAGAGACGCTGTCAATCGAATGCGGGTTCTCCATGGTCACGTTGTTCGGACCGGTCTCGTTCGGGATCGGCGGGGAAATGATGTTGCCGGTCGGGTCCTCGGCGGCGGGCGTTCCCGAGTGGTTAGGAAGTCCGACTGGCTGGTGCCAACCATGGTCCAGTTGGAGCTTGCGAAGTGGCTGACCCGTGAAGTCGGCGAGGACAAGGCGGATCAGGTGATCGCCTTCACCTAGGTCTGTCAGGTTGTCCCGCTGGACACCGAGATTGCGCTGGTGGCAGCTGACGCCTGCCGCACGCACAAGCTCGCGACCGCCGATGCGATCATCTTTGCCACTGCGCGGACCCGGGGCGCGACGCTTCTGACGTGCGACGCGCATCTCAACGGGCTGCCGGGCGTGGACTTCATGCCGAAGACGAACGGCTGAGATCAGCCGCTGCATCGCTCTGGCGGAGAATCGGACTCCGTCCCCGCCCCTGGGTCAACTGTCCGACAGATGCAGCCAGTACCTTGTATTGCGCCGCTCACCCGTTCGGCTCAGCGCGCCCATCTCGACGAGGTCCTTTAGATCCCGGGTTGTCGTCGCGCGCGACGTGCCGGTGATGGCGATGTAGTTTTCAGCGCTGAGGCCCCCTTTGAAGCCGTCCGGCCCCTCGCGGAACATGCGTTCGATCACCTTGGCTTGCCGGTCGTTCAGTTGGTTACGGAATTGGTCGTAGAACTTCGCCTTGGCGATGAAGAACGCGACGCGTGTCAGCGTCACCTGCTGCGCCTTCAGAACGATGTCGCAAAACCACAGAACCCAGTCGGTGACATCCAGCGTCGTTTGGTGGGTCTCAAGTTGGTCGTAGTAGCCTTTACGGTCCCGTTCGATCGTAAAGGCCAGCGCGATCAGGCTCGGCTGGCCGATGCTCTGTGCGAGGGATTTTTCTGCCAGGGCGCGGCCGAGGCGGCCATTGCCGTCCTCGAAGGGATGGATGCTCTCGAACCAGAGATGCCCAAGCGCCGTGCGGGTCAGTGCCGAGAGCGGCGCGGGTCCGTCCGGGTCCGTCCGGTTGAACCACTCGACGAACCTGTCCATCTCGTCCTGGACTTGCGCCGAGGGCGGGGCTTCGAAATGCACCGTTGGTCGGTCGATGCGACCGGAGACGATCTGCATCGCGTCGGCATGCCGCCGGTAGGCCGCGATGGTCTCGAGGCCGCGGTCATGGGACAGAAGCATCCCATGCCAGCGGCTGAGGGTATCGTGGGTCAGAGGTGCGGCGTAGGTCGAGTAGACGTCCACCATCATCTCTGCCACGCCCTGTTCCCTCGGCTTCGATGCTGCGCCGTCAGAGCTCAGGCCGAACTGACGGCGGAGTGAGGATTGCACACTGGCCCTGTCCAGTACCTCGCCTTCGATGGCGCTCGTCCGCATTGCCTCTTCGCTCAGCAGTTCGATGCGCAGGCGGTCGCGCTCGTCGCCGCCCACATGGCGAACGGCGCCGAGGATCTCGCCGGAAGTCAGCAGGAACCGCCGCTCGAGAGGTTCGACGGCGGCGCGGTCAAAGCGGAAATTCGGCCAGTCGGGTTGCGTCCAGTTCCAGCGCATGAGCGATAGCGTCCTTTTCTATAACTCACATTATCTACAAAATATGATTTATGGAAGTGCGCTCCATGCCTCAAGCCAAGAGCTTTAGGGGGTGCGCATAGGCGCTGACAGGATCTGTGATCGGGCCGCGACCGAGTTCGTCCATCAATGGCTAGGGGGGCGCGGACCGCAGCGCGGCCCGTTCTTGTGAGAGTGGCGAGAGCCCCGCGTCCCTGCGGGCTGCGGGGGAAACGGACACCAGGGCTGCCCCGTGGCGTGAGCCCCCTTTTTCAACTCGCAAGAGGCTTGAACCAGGATGACGGCGTTCTCATGCCCTCCCAATCGGTGGGGGCAAAGCGATAGACCTTGTCGCCCTGGGCCGCGCGGTGGCGGGCCGTGGCCTCGAAACATTCCCCCTTCACATCAAGCGTCACGACCGATCCCTGCCAGGTCAGCAGGTTCGGTATGACGAAGCCCGAGGTCTTGCCCCGGCCCGTGGGCGCCACGATCAGCGCATGGGGGAAGACCTTCGAGCAGATGTATTTGGCGCGGGAGCCCGGCGGCCCGAGCTTGCCGAGGATGAACCCGGTGCCCGGTGCCCCGAAGAACCCGTTGGCCTTCATCTCTCGGGCAGACTGCCAATGGGTCTGGCCAAAGCGCGTGAGGGCCGATCCCGACAGGGCGAGGCTCAGCATCAGGCCCGCGGCCCCAAAGCCGCCAATAATGAAGTGGATGAGCTGGGCATCCTGCCGGCGCTGATCCAGCAATGAGACGTAGTTCTGCGCGATATAGGCAAAGTCGATCTCGGCCCCGAAGCCGAGGTCCCGATAGGTCCACACGGCCGAGGCGATGACATAGCCCATGGCCGCCGTCACCAGCGTCACCAGAATGGCACCCGTGGCGATCCGGGCTTTGCCCATCGCGGCGCTCAATGGACCTGGCCCCGCTCGGTCTCGCCGTCCATGTCCGCAGCGCGGTGCCGTTCGTATTCGGTGTCGGCAAGATCATCGACCACCTGGCGCAAGGCGCCTGTATTGGCCGTGGCGGCATCGGATTGCAGATAGACCTTGGCGACATAGAGCCGGTCGAGGCGGTCCTCGAGAACCTTGTCCAGCGCATCGGCATCGCCGGATGTGAGGCGGTCAAGCTGGCGGTCATCCAGCACCCGTGCGATCTCGGCCCGAAAGGCCTGCCGATCCGCAACGGTCTCGAAGGGCGCTGACAATTCCCCGGCCCGCTCATGCGCGAGCACGCTGCGAAGCGCTTGCGGGAAACCGGCTCTCGGGGCGGTCTGCGCCTCGGCCCTGGTTGGATCGACATCGCGGGCGGAGGGTGCCGCGGTGGCGAGGCTCTTGCACGTGTCATTCGCCAACCGGACAGCGTTAATGGCACGGGTGTTGTAGGTGTCAACGACAGAGACGTAGGTCGCGCCAAGCCCTCGGGCGAGGTGATCGGGCATATCGGGATACCGGCTGCGGAATTCACCCGCGACGGCCTTCGCAATCTGCCCCCTCGACCCGCACCTCGACCTGATCGTAACTGAGACCCTCGGACCGCATCTCGGCCCGGACCGTCGTCTCCATCCTGCGGAGTGCCTCGGGATCATAGTGGAACCGCTCCGCGGTGGTTTCATCTTCCATGACACCATCCTTCACCAGCACGCGCTTCCAGCGCAAGCGCCCGACCCTGGGCGAGATCTACCGCATCTTCGCTTCGGGCGGGAACAAGCAGAAGGAGTATTTCGCGCGGGGCCATGAGGTCGACAACCGGGCGGCCAAGCTGATCTTCACGCGGCTGGCTTCGACCAACAACGACACGCTGACATCCTACGTCTCGCTTCTGATGACCTCGGGGCTGGACCAGTAGCAGAACCCGGCCATCGATGAGGCGACATGCGTTTCGGATTTCGATTTCCGGACGATCCGCAAGAAGCCTTTTTCGGTCTATCTCGTGGTCCAGCCGCTGGTGGTGAAGCCGCTCGCGCCACTGATCCGGCTCTTCTTCTCCGATCTCCTCTCCGCCATGCAGGAGAGGGATCCGGGGCCAGACGAGCCTTGGCCGGTGATGATCATGCTCGACGAGTTCAACCGCCTCGGAAAAATGCCCATTGTGGTTGAGAGCGTCGAGACCCTGCGCACCTATCGCGGTCACCTGGCCATCGTCACCCAGACCATTCCCGCCCTCGATGAAATTTACGGCGAGAACACCCGCCGCGCCCTGCAGGGCAACGCGGGCGTGAAGCTCTATCTGACGCCCTCGGATGAGAAGACCGTCGAGGAGTTGAACAAGGCGGTCGGAAAGACCACGAAAACCGTGGTCACGCGGTCCCAGTCCATCGGCAAGAACCCCTTTGAGGGCCGCAGCCAATCCACACGGACCGAGGAAAGCTCCTTGCTTCCCGAAGATGAGGCGCGCCGCCTGCCGCTCGACGAGATCGTCATGGTCATTGATGCGCAGATGCCCGTCCGGGCGAAGCGGATCCAGTATTTCGACGACCGGTTGTTCAAGGCGATCCATGCGGCGCAGGCGGGGGAGTTGCCGTTTCCCAAGCCTGGGAGTGGCGGACCGCAGGGGAACCTGCCGCTGAGTGTGCGCGCGATGCCGATGACACCGCCGCCGAACGGGTCCCGTGGGGCCGAAGCGGATGTGGAGAGGGCTAATGAGGATGCTGGCGGGCGACCATCCGGGCAGACCCACGTCGTCCCCAAGAAGTTCGCGCCCGTTGTTCAAGCCGTTGTCGCCGAGGGGCAGCGCCAGATGTAGTTGGATTTCGGGAGTCCGGTCGCGGATGCTGAGCCTGCGAGCTCTGTTGATGAGGCGCAAATGCGTGCGGCCGTCGACGGCTTGGACGAGATGGAAGCGATGCTGCGAATGGCGAAAAGCTGGTTGGTCGGTAGGGCGGCGAGGATGGCGTGTGTGTCGCAACGGGCGGAAAGCGGTCGTTCGCCACTGCCGTTCTGTAGAGTTTCTTACCTGTGAGACCTGCCTTCAACTGCGGTCTTGCGGGCCGGATCGTGCGCCAAAGGGCCAGGCCTCTGCCAACAGGTCAGGCAAAATGTGGGCCACGAAGTCCTCGGGCAGCGCACCATCGAAGAGATACTTCGCTTTGCCGTCGAGGACGAGGTTCGCCATCCCATGGACCGAGGACCAGACCATGAAGATCTCGGCCATGCCGCCCTTGCGTCGCCCGATGGCCGTGGCAAAGCCGGTCAGGGCTGCTGTGCTGGCCAAGCCATAGCGCGGGTCGTCGCGGTTCACCAGATCAGGGCGGAACATCAGGCGGAACCGTCCGGGATGGGCCAGCGCAAAGCCCACATAGGCCAAGGCCAGTTGCTGCAGGTCGGCCCCCGGGTCGTCCGTCGGCCGGACCGCGCTCAGCGCTTGCCCAAGGCTTTCATAGCCCAGAAGCGCCACCTCGGTCAGGAGCCCCGTCGCCGATCCGAAATGATGCGCCGGAGCGCCGATCGAGACCCCGGCCCGCCGCGCCGCCTCGCGCAGCGAGAAACCCTCGATCCCATGATCGCGCAGGATCGTGTCGGCGGCCTCGATCAGGGCCGCCTTCAAGTTGCCGTGATGATAGGCGGCCTTGGCCGCTGGGCGGGTGTTTTTCATCTATACAGTGCTCAGATAATCCATTAGCTCACATCTTATCACTGATCAAACGCACGGATCAAGGAGCTGTGGAATGAAACACTGGTTGATCACCGGGGCCAATCGTGGCTTTGGGCGGGAATTCGCGCTGGCGGCCCTGGAGCGAGGCGACCGCGTGGCCGTGACCGCGCGCAACCTCGAGGGGCTGGCCGACTTCGTGGCACGTTTTGGTACGCAGGTCGTCGCCCTGGCGCTGGATGTCACCGACCGTGCCGCCTGTTTTGCCGTCGCAGCGCAGGCGCAAGCAGCGCTTGGCCGCCTGGATGTGGTGGTGAACAACGCAGGATATGGCCTTTTCGGCATGGTCGAGGAACTTTCCGAGGCGCAGATGCGCCAGCAGATGGAGGTGAATTTCTTTGGCCTTTTCAACATGACGCAGGCGGTGCTTCCGGTTCTGCGGGCACAAGGAGCCGGGCACCTGGTTCAGATCTCGAGCGTGGGCGGGGTGGTCACTTTCCCGGGCCTTGGCGGTTATCATGCCTCGAAATGGGCCGTCGAGGGCTTGTCGGACGCCCTGGCGCAAGAGGTGACGGGTCTGGGGCTGCATGTGACCCTCGTCGAGCCCGGACCCTATGCAACCGATTGGTCTGGTTCCTCTGCCATCCATGCAAAGCCCAACCCTGCCTATGACGGGGTGCGCGCCTCGCTTGCGGCGATGAAACTGCCCCCCGAAGTCTTCGGCAATCCGGCCGCGGCGGGCCCTGCGATCCTGAAACTGGTCGATGTGCAGACCCCGCCGCGCCGCCTGTTCCTGGGGGTGTTGCCGACGATGCTGGTGCCCGACGCCTATGGGCAGCGCCTTGCTGAATGGGACGCCTGGAAGGATGTCTCGTTGGCCGCGACGCAGGTGCAAAATGGCTAAGCTGGTTGATCGGGGGTTGGTCGTCGTCGTTGCATTCGTGATGATTGCGGGCGGTCTGGCGCATCTGGCCGCAACAGAGGGTTTTGCGCCGCTGGTGCCACCCTTCCTGCCGGCGGTGCCGGTTCTGTATGCGGCGGGCCTCGTGCAGATCGCCATTGGCCTTGCCGCGATCTGGCCCCGCACACGGGCGCTGGGGGCTTTGGCCTTTGCGGCACTGTGTGCGGCCTATCTGCCCTTGCATCTGTGGGACTATGTCCGTCCCGATCCGGTCTTTGCCCCGCCCGTCGCGGCCACCGTCCGGGTCATCGTCCAGCTTCTGTTCATCTGGGCCGGCCTGACCCTTTGGCGCAGAACGCGGCCATGAGCGGCAACGCCTGGGATGCAATGTCCGGTCAAGTAGATCCGGGACCGCCAGAGATGCCAAATGTCGAGGGCTTTGCTGATATCGCTCCGAAGCGATGCCCGAGAGTTGTCGAGTCCGCGCCCCTCGCCGTCCAGTCAGAGCCAGGTGGGTGCAATCCCGTTCGGGCTCTCGCGCGCAACACTGCGTCAGTCCGGGCCGTGTTGCCCCTTCGGGGCTTCCCGCGCCCCCCCGGTCCTCCGGGGGTTTACCGCGCCCGTTCCGAGCCCCCTGCACGCGTCGCCCGACAGGCGTAGTCGATATAGGC
>JAFIEN010000075.1 GCA_020832515.1 Rubellimicrobium sp.
TCAACCACCGCACCATGCGCGGCGGCACGGCGCTCTCGACCCATGCCTGGGGTGCGGCCGTCGACCTCGACCCCGAGCGCGACCAGCTTCCCTGGGGCCGCGACCGGGCCGCCTTCAGGGCCGGGCTCGACCTCTCACGCCCAAAATGCCCCGGCCAGGCGGCCGCGCTCAGCCTGCGTCGAAGGCACCCAGGACATTGACCGTGTTCACGCCAAGCGCCTCGATGTCATAGCCGCCTTCCATCACGAAGACGGTCGGCAGGCCGACGCGCGCCAGTCGTGCGCCCAGACGGCTGAAGTCCTCGGAGGTCAGCCGGAAGCCGCTGATCGGGTCATTCTCGAAGGCATCAAGACCAAGCGAGACGACCAGAACCTCGGCCCCAAACCGCGCGATCCGGGCCAACGCATCCTCGAGCGCCTCGAACCACGGGCCGGCGGCGGTGCCTTCGGGCAGGGGATAGTTCTGGGTGAAGCCCACGCCCGCATCTGCGCCGGTCTCGTCCGCATAGCCAAGGAAATGCGGAAAGGCGAAACGCGGGTCGCCGTGGATCGAGGCGAACAACACGTCGTCGCGGCTGTAGAAAATGTCCTGAGTTCCGTTGCCATGGTGGAAATCGACATCGAGGATCGCCACCCGCGCGGCGCCATTGTCGCGCAGATATTGCGTGGCGATGGCGGCATTGTTGAGAAAACAATAGCCGCCATACATGTCGAAGGCGGCATGATGCCCCGGAGGTCGGCAAAGTGCAAAAGCCGCAGGCTCGCCCCCCTGCACCAGCGCGGCAGCACTCAGCGCGACATTGGCGCTGGCGCGGGCCGCGGCCCAGCTGCCTTCGGTGAAGGAGGTTTCCGTCGCAAGCGCGTAATAGCCCAGAAGCCCGTCGATATGGTCCGGCCGCCGCTGCACCATGCGCCGCGCGGGCCAGCAGGTGGGGATCGCCTCGCCGCGGTAACCTGTGGCCTGCCACATGTCCCAGGCGCGGCCCAGGAAATCGACGAAATCGGCGTCATGCACCCGCAACACCGGATCAAGGCCGAAGTCGCGCGGGGGGCGGATTTCGCCCAGTCCGGCGGCCTGCACATGGCGCAGCACGATCTCGGCCCGGCTGGGGCGTTCATGCGGCATGACAAGTTCGCCGCCGAACAACTCGGTCCGGGCATCGCGAAGGCGGTGGTCTTCGGAAAAGATGGTGATCATGTCGAAAGCTCCTGCAGGGGGCGGGTCTCGGGCCGGTCCAGCCAGGGTTGGGCCGCCTCATAGGCAAGGCCCACGGCAAAGACCGCCTCGTCATGATAGGCCTGGCCGACGATCTGGATCCCGGTCGGCAGGCCGGCCCGGTCAAAGCCGCTGGGAAGGGCCAGCACCGGGCAGCGGCTGAACATGTTGAAGACCATGGTGATGCACCAGTCCTCTTCCGCCATGGCGCGGGGCGTGCCGTCGAAGAGCAGCCGGTTGGCAATGAAGCTGTAGTCCGCCGGCGGGGCCGAGATGCCAAGCGTCGGGCAGACCAGCGCGTCAAGCCGGGCCATCATCGGGCCGAAGGTTTCATAAAGCCGGGCGGCCATCAGATTGGCCTCGTAGAAGGCGGCCCCCGTGCTGCGCAGGCTGGCCTCTGCGAAGGCGACCGAATAGTCGCACATCAGGTCGCGATGCTCGGGCAGAAGGGCGGCAACGCCCGCGCCGCACAGATGTTCGAGATAGGTCTGCATCACGCGCGGCGCCTCGGGCGGCAGGGAGAAATCGACCTCCTCGATCTCGGCGCCAAGTCCGGCCAGCACATCAAGCGCGCGCATCATGTTGGCGCGCACATCCGCCTCGACCTCGTAGATGCCGAAATCCGCGCTCCAGCCGATGCGCCGTCCGCGCAGATCGGCCGGGGGTTCGGTCGGCAGCACCACGCGTTCGCGCAGCGAGGCGATGTCGCCTTCCCATTGCCCCGAGGTCGCGTTCTGCATCAGGGCCAGATCGGCGACCGAGCGGGCCATCGGACCGGTATGGCTGTAGTAGTCAAGGTTGAAGGGCACGATCTCGGGGTTGCGGCCATAGGGTGGCTTGAACCCGGCCACGCCGCAGCAGGCCGCCGGAATGCGGATCGAGCCGCCGATATCGGTGCCGGTCGCCAGCACCGCCGCCCCCGCCGCAAGGGCAGCGCCCGAGCCGCCGGACGAACCGCCGGGGCTTCGCGACCCGTCCCAGGGGTTGCGGGTGACGCCATGCAGGCGCGAATGGGTGGTGCCAAGGATACAGAATTCGGGCGTCGTCGTCTTGCCCACCGGGATGGCCCCGGCATCGAGCAGGCGCTGGACATAGACATCCGTTCCGTCATCGACCTGATCCTTGAAGATCAGCGAGCCGGAACTGCGCCGCGTGCCCGCAAGGCGCATCTCTTCCTTCACGGCCAGCGGCAGGCCTTCCAGCGGCCGCGCAGTGCCATCGGCATGGCGGGCGGCAGCCGCACGGGCGGCATCGCGCGCGGCCTCGGGCCAGGTTTCGGTCCAGGCGTTCAGATGCGGCTCGGTCGCGGCCAGCCGGGCCAGCGTCGCCTCCATCAGCGCGGGCGGATCAAGCGCGCCGCTGCGAAAGGCCTGCAGCGCCGCATGGCCGCTGAGGTAGGCAGGATCGTCCGACATCGGCCCCTCCGGTTGCGAAGGCGGCCGGCCCCGGGGGCCGGCCGCTCAGGCATCAGCCTGCCGTCACTGCATCAGCTGTGTCCAGACCCGGTCGATCAGGCGCTGGGCATCGGCGCTGCAGGCCTCGGCAAAGACCAGCGGCACATCGGCGGGATGGTTGGCCTCGGGCGCGTTCAGCACCTCTTCCGAGAAGAAGGCCTCGGACCCGGTGATCGCATTGGCATAGCCGACATAGTTGGTCTGGATCGCGATATTCTCGGGGTCCATCATGAAATCCATGAAGGCCAGTGCCGCATCGACATTCTGCGCCCCGGTCGGCACGACCATCGAGTCGAACCAGCCCACCACGCCTTCGCGCGGATAGGCATAGGTGATGTGTTCGTTGCCGTTGATGCGCCCCTGGAAGGAATAGCCGCCCCAATGCGCCGCCATGATCACCTCGGCCGTCGACAGCCGGTCGTTCATCGCGTCCGAGCTGTAAAGCAGCACCGCCGGCTTCTGCGCTTCGAGCAGTTCGAGGATGCGCCGGGCATCCTCGGGATCCTCGGTGCAATAGGGGATGCCCAGATAGAGGCTGGCAAGGTTGACGACCTCGTCCGGGGCGGCAAGAACCTGCAGGCGGCCCTGCAACTCGGGGGCGGGGTTGAAGAATTCCTCGAGCGACTCGCCGGCCCCGGAGTAAAGATCGGCGCGGTACGAGAACGAGGCCGACCCGTAATGCCACGGCGCGGAATAGGCCTGCTCGGGATCCCATGAGGGATTGCGCCATTCCTCGGCGACATTGGCGTAATTGGGCAGTTCGGTGATCGGCACCGTCTGCAGCAGGCCTTCGCGGATCATGATCTCGACGAAATGCTGGCTGGGCATGACGATGTCGTAACCGGTCGCACCGCCCTGCAGGCGGGCCAGCAGCATCTCGTTGGAATCGTAGGCGTCGATGATCACGCTGATGCCGGTTTCGGCTTCGAATTTATCGATGACGGCCTGGTCGATATAGCCGGTCCAGGTATAGATGTTCAGCCTGTCGGCAAGTGCCGGGCTGGCCGAGGCTATGGCCAGTGCGCAGGCTCCGGTCCAGAGGCGGTGTGTGGTCTTCATTGCTGGGTTCTCCTGTTGGTGAGGGTTTGGTCTTGAGACGTGTCGTCAGCGGCGCGGACGCGAGAGCAGCCAGTAGACGGTCACCAGACTGACCGAGGCCGCGAAAAGCATGGTCGAGATGGCATTGATCTCGGGCGTGATGCCGAAGCGGATCATGCTGAAGATGTAGACGGGCAAGGTCGTCGACCCGGCATCGGCAACCATCAGCGAGATGATGAAATCATCGAGCGAGATGACGAATGCCAGCATGGCTCCGGCCATGATGCCCGGGGCCAGCAGGGGCAGCGTGACAAGGCGGAAGCTTTGCCAAGGGGTTGCGTAAAGATCCCGCGCCGCCGCCTCGAGCGACATGTCCATGCCCTGCAGGCGCGCGCGGATCGGCATGAAGGCGAAGGGAATGGAGAAGACGGTATGGGCGATGATCAGGTTACCCAGCCCAAGTCGGATGCCCAGCGTCGAGAAAAAGATCAGCGTCGCGATCGCCGTCACGATTTCCGGAACGAGGATCGGCAAGGACATCAGGCCAATTGCGGCGGTCTTGCCGCGAAACTGGTTCCTGCGCGCAAGGACAAGTGCGGCGGCGGTGGCGATGACGGTGGCCATGGCGGTGGCGCAGGTCGCCACGATGACGGAATTGAGCGCCGCCGTCCGCGCCGCGCGATTGGCCAGAGCGCGACCATACCAGTCGGTGCTGAAGCCGGTCCAGTTCATCGCGAACCGGCTTTCGTTGAAGGAATAGATCACCAGCACGCAGATCGGGAAATACAGGAAGACGAGAACAGCCCCGACCCAGAGCGTCAGCCCCCGGAACTCGCCCAGCTGGAACGCGCGGCGCCGTCTCGCGCTGCGTTTGGCGAGGTGCGGGGCGGGCGGACTGGTGGTCTCGGCGCTCATTTGCTCAGCTCCAGACCCGTCTTGCGGTTCAGGCGCAGATAGGCGGCCATGCTGGCCACCACGAACAGAAGCAGGATCACCGCGACAGCCGCCCCGAAGGGCCAGTTGCGCGCGGTCGAGAATTGCAGCTGCACGAGATTGCCCAGCATTAGCCGCCGCGACCCGCCCAGAAGCTGCGCCGAGATGAAATCCCCCAGCGCCGGCACGAAGACAAGGATCACCCCGGCGAAGATCCCCGGCAGCGCCAGCGGAATGACGACATGGCGCATGCTGGCCCATTTGTTCGAGTAAAGGTCCGAGGCCGCCTCGAACAGGCGGAAATCCAGCCGCTCGAGGCTGGCATAGATCGGCAGGATCATCAGCGGCAGATAGGTATAGACCAGCCCGATCAGGATCGCCCAGTTGGTGTAGAGGATCCCGTTCGAAGCCTCGGGCCCCATCACGCCCAGCCAGCGCAGCGGCGTGTCGATCACCCCGTCGCGGCCAAGGATGATGATCCAGGCATAGGCCCGGATCAGAAGGTTGGTCCAGAACGGGATGGTGACCAGAAAGATCAGCACATTGCGCTGATGCGGCGGGCGGCGGACGATGTACCAGGCCACCGGAAACCCCGCGACAAAGCAGATCAGCGTGGCAAGGCCCGCCAGACCCAGCGACCGGCCGAGGATGTAAAGATAGCCGGGATTGAAGACCAGATTGTCGTCGAAATCACGCTGGTAGAGGAATTGCACGTAGGCCGAGGGGCTGAACTGCCGATGCACCCCGCCATAGACATTCGGCTCCATGAACGAGATCGTCACCATGATCCCAAGCGGAACCAGCATGAAGACCCCGATCACCAGAAGCGCCGGCCCAAGCGCCAGCCAGCGCCCGGCAGGGGTTTCCGTCAGGCCTGCGCTCATGGAAGCAGCACCCGCAAGGAACCGGGCGCGAAGACGATGCCGACCTCTGCCCCCGTCTCGGGGTCCTCGGGGTGGCCCATGCGGTTGTCGCGGCGCACGGTGACCCGGCTTGCATCGTCCAGCGCGAGCGTCAGCAGGGAAGAGGCGCCAAGGAAGGTCTTGCCCACAAGCCTTGCACGGACCGATCCCGCCTCGGCGCCGGTCAGGACAACATTCTCGGGCCGCACGCTGACCGTCACCTGCGCGCCCTCACCGATCCCCGGCGCTGCGGCAGCGGTCACTTCCACCCCGCCCGACAGGCGCAGGTTGACCTCATCGCCGCTGCGGCGCAGCACCCTGGCCTCGAGCAGGTTGGTATCGCCGATGAAATCGGCCACGAAGCGGTTGTAGGGCCGGTTGTAGAGGTCATCCGGCGTGCCGATCTGCTGGATGCGCCCTTCCGACAGGACGGCGATCCGGTCGCTCATCGACAGGGCCTCGTCCTGATCATGGGTGACGAAGACGAAGGTGATCCCCGTCTCGCGCTGGAGGCGCTGCAGTTCCTCGCGCATCGCCTGGCGCAACTTGAGGTCGAGGGCCGAAAGCGGTTCGTCCAGAAGCAGAACCTTGGGTTCGGGTGCAAGGGCGCGGGCAAGGGCCACGCGCTGTTGTTGCCCGCCGGAAAGCTGGCCGGGCTGGCGGTCGGCCAGATGTTCCATATGGACAAGGGCCAGCATCTCGGCCACCCGAGACCGGATTTCGGCGGCCGGCCGGCGTAGCCGCTTCAGCCCGAAGGCCACGTTTTCGGCCACGCTCAGATGCGGAAACAGCGCATAATGCTGAAACACCGTGTTCACCGGGCGCCGTTCCGGCGGAAGGTCGCGGATCTCGGCACCGAAGAGGTGGATCGTCCCGCTGGTCAGCACCTCGAACCCCGCCAGAAGGCGCAACAGCGTGGTCTTGCCGCTGCCCGAGGGGCCCAGAAGCGTGAAGAACTCGTTGTCCCGGATATCCAGATCCGCACCGTGCAGCGCCGTGAAGGCAGCAGCCCCGGCGCCATAGATCTTGACCACATCCCGAAAGCTGATCGCAGGCGGGGCATTGTCATGGCCCTGCTCGTCATGGCGATCAAGCATGTTCACTGTCAACTCTCTGCCCCTTCTGCCCGCTGTCGGGGTCGAGCGAAGCCGCTCGTCTGGAATGCTGCAAGTGCTCGGGCCATCTGATCACGTCTGCCCCCCATCGGCGAAAGCATCTTTTCCCGATGGGCGCCTTAGGGAAAAGCGAAGCGCCCAAGGCATCGGCATCGGCAGAACGGATGGCCAGACAGGACCGGCGGCTCTGCCGGGGAAGCGTCGCAACCTTGATCCGCGGAACCTTGGCCTCGTCAACTGCGAGGCCGCGCCTGAGCCTCGACCATCCCCGCCAGAAGCCGGTCAAGCATCGCGTCGCAGGCGGCAATCTGGTCAAGCGTGATGTATTCGTCGGGCTTGTGCCCCTGCCCTTCCATGGAACCAGGGCCACAGACCACGGTAGGGATGCCGAGGGCGTCAAAACAGCCGGCCTCGGTCCCGAAGGCGACCTTGGTCAGGCCCTGCCCGGCAAGTTCCCTTGCCCAGACCGCCACCGGCGCATCCGGGGCCATTGCCAGACCGGGATAGCCCGCCAGCGGCTCGATCCCGATCCGCGCAGCCGGGCCATGGGCGGCGCAGACCGCCTTTGCCGCCGCCTCGGCCCGGTGGCGCAGATCCTCGGGATCGTCTTCGGCCAAGGCGCGGATCTCGAACAGGATTTCGGCCCGGTCGGGGACGATGTTCAGCGCCCGCCCCCCCGCCAGATAGCCCACATGCACGGTGCTGTAGGGCACGGCATAGGCCGGATCGCGGGGGCCGTCGCGTTCCAGTTCGGCCTGAAGCGATTGCAGCGCCTGAACGAAACCGGCGGCCACGTTCAGCGCATTGACGTGAAGGGGCGCAAGTGCAGAGTGCCCCGCCTGCCCCGCCACGATCGCGCGGAAGCCCTGCTTGCCCTTGTGCCCGATCGCCACCTGCATCTGGGTCGGCTCGCCCACGATGGCGGCGCGGGGGCGCCCCATCAGCGGGATCAGCCGGTCCATCATCCGCCCGATGCCGACGCAGCCGATCTCTTCGTCATAGGACAGGACCAACTTCAGCGGCTCACTCAAAGGCAGGCGGCTGGCCCTTTCGGCGGCAGAGAGCATCGCCGCGACAAAGCCCTTCATGTCGGTCGTGCCGCGCCCGTAAAGGCGCCCGTCCTGCGCCGTCAGGCGAAAGGGATCATGGGTCCAGTCCTGCCCCTCGACCGGGACGGTGTCACTATGGGCCGACAGCAACACACCCGCGCCCGGCGGGCCGATTTCGGCGTAAAGCCCCGCCTTGTCCTCTTGCGGATCGGGGATCCGCGTCACGCGAAAGCCAAGCTGGCGCAGATGATCCTCGACAAAGGCCACCAGCCCCAGGTTCGGTTTCGCGCTGACCGTGTCGAAGGCGACAAGCCGTTCGAGGATCGCCAGCGTCCGCATCAGAACCCGAAAGGCCCCGCATCCGCCAGCCCCGTCACCTCGCGGCGGAACGGCAGGGCGTCGCCGATCCCGGCGGTGTCCAGTTCGCGCGCATAGCGATGACCGGCATAGGTCGCCCAGGCGATCGGACCCGGCGCCTCGGCATCGCCGATCAGGCGGACGCTGCGGATGCCCGCATCCGCCCAGTCCGCCTCGCGCGCCTTCAGATCGTCATAGACCTGCCGGTTCTCCAGCCGCGAGCCCACGATCACGACCGCGTCGCAATCGTATTGCGCGATCTGATCGGTATAGGTGCAGTTCGACAGCACATGCCCGGCCCCGATGGCCGTCACGCCGCGGTTCAGCACGATCCCGACCCCCATCCCGGCCAGCCGCCGGTGGATCGTGTGCTGTTCCAGCGTGTTGACCGTCCAGTCCGACAGATAGGCAGACGGCGTGATGATCGTGACCTCGTGCCCCTCGCTGCGCAGAAGCTCGGCCACAACACCGCCCATGTAGTAATGGTCGTCGTCATAGATCACCACCCGGCCCGAGGGGCGGCGGCCGTCCATGATGTCATCGGGGGTGAAGACCGGCATCCCGCCGGTCACCGGGATCGGCACGACATGCTGACGGCTGACCCCGTCGGCCCGCCACGTCGCGCCGGTTGCGATGCAGATGTTCTGGAACCCGAATTCAAGGATCGACGCCGCATCCAGCCGGCTGTCCAGATAGCGTTCGACATTGGGCTTCTGGCTGATCTGGTATTCGCGGTAATCCGCGACACGGCCCCATGCGTTCAGCCCCGGCAGGCGGCGTTCGCGCGCGACCCGCCCGCCCAGCGCCTTGCCGGCTTCGGCCAGCGCCACGTCATAGCCCCGTTCGGCCAGCGCGCGGGCCGCCTCAAGCCCGGCGGGACCCGCGCCCACGACCAGCACATTGTCGCTTTCGCCCCGCGCGCCGATGATCTCGGGGTGCCAGCCCTTGCGCCATTCCTCCATGAAGGTCGGGTTCTGGGTGCAACGGCTGATCGACATGGTCATGTCGCCGGTGATGCAGATGTTGCAGCCGATGCATTCGCGGATGTCCTCGACCCGGCCCTCCTCGATCTTGCGGGGCAGGAACGGATCGGCGATCGAGGGGCGGGCACAGCCGATCGCATCCAGCGTGCCCGACCGGATCATCCGCGCCATCACATCGGGCGAGGTGAAGCGGCCCACGCCCACCACGGGCCTGTCCGACAGTTCGCGGATGCCGCGCACCAGCGCCTCCTGCGCCGCCTCTTCCTTGAAGCGAGAAGGGCCCGAGCAATCCTCCCATGTGCCATGGGCCAGATCCCACAGGTCGGGCAGATCGCGGTTCATCTCGACGAAATCGCGCAGCTCGGCATTCGAAAAGCCCAGATCCCCGATCGACTCGTCCAGACTGACGCGCAGGGTGATCCCCATCCTGTCGCCCACCGCATCGCGGATATCGGCAATCACCTCGCGCGCGAAGCGCGAGCGGTTCTCGAGGCTGCCACCATATTCGTCATCGCGCATGTTGGTCGCGCGGCTGAGGAAATGCTGGAAGATCCCGAACCCATGCGCGCCGTAAAGGCACAGAAGATCGAACCCCGCGACCTGCGCCCGCCTTGCGGCATTCACGAACCAGCGGCGCAGATCGCGGATTTCGTCGCGGGTCAGGGCGCGGGCCTGCACGGGATCGTTGGTGAAGGTCCGGATCGGCCCGGGCGACACGGCGCGGGGCACCTCGCGGGTATAGAGGTTGGGGCCGTTGATCCCGGAATAGGCCAGCTGGATCCCGGCAAGGGCACCATGTTCCTTCATCTTTCCGGCCATCCGGGCCAGCATCGGAATGTCCTGATCTTCCCACAGGCGCAGTTCGATGAAGGGCGTGATCTCGGATGTGTGGTGGATCTCGGTCTGCTCGGTGAAGATCACGCCCCAGCCGCCCTCGGACTTTGCCCCCCGCATGGCCGCAACGGCAGAGGGGTCGCGATAGCCGCCGCCGTTGCAATGGGGAACCTGATAGAAGCGGTTCTTCGCCGTGACAGGCCCGATGGCCAGCGGTTCGAACAGGATGTCATGGCGGGGATCGCGCACATTGGCCTCCGTTTGGTTTTTTCTGACAGTAACGCGGTAAGGCGCGGCGAAAACCTCACCCTGCGAAACCGTTGCTTAGGCCGGGGCTAATGCCGTCAGACAAGCGGCGTGCCGCCGATCTTGCTCAGCCGTCCGCTGCGCACCATCTCGACGCCGTAGTCGAGGAAAGCGCGCACCGTGTTAGAACGCTCGGCATCCTGCGCCGTCAGGAAGCCCATCCGCAGGGCACGCACCGGCCCTGACACCGGCAGGTACCGGACAGGGTTGCCATCGGGAGAGGTGTCCGACAGCGGCCGCACATTGACGAAGGAATAGCCGAAGTCATTGGCCACCATGCTGCGCATCACCGCCATGTCGCGCGTGCGTTCGATGATGACCGGGGGCTTGCCGATCTGGTGAAAGAGCGAAAGGAAGTAACCGGCGCTCAGCGGCAGGTCCAGAAGGACCATCGGGTGATCCTTCAGATCGTCGATCGAGACGCTGTCTTGCTGGGCCAGCGGGTGTTGCGGACTCATCAAGGCAAGCGGCGGCAGCTTCACCACCGGGGTGAACTGCAGGTCGGCCGGCAGGTCGAGGTCATAGGTCAGGGCGATGTCGATCTCGGACCGGCGGAGCGCGCTGATCAACTCGAGCTGGTTCATCTCGTGCTGCCGCAGGCGGACATCGGGGAAGCCCGCCTCGAACCCCCGGCGCAGGGTGGGAAGCACCAGTTGCGCGAAGGTCAGAAGGCAACCCACCGCCAGCGGACCCCGGACGTTGCCCGAGATTTCGGCCGCAATGTCCAGCATGCCACCCGCCTCGCGCAGGACAAGCCGGGCCTGTTCCAGCATCCGTCGGCCCCCCTCGGTCAGCGACAGGCCCTGCGCATGCTGGCGCACGAAAAGCGGCAGGCCGAATTCGGCCTCGAGCTGGGTGATCGCCGCCGAGATCGAGGGGGACGAGACGTTGATCCGCTCCGAGGCGCGCGCGATGCTGCCCGCCTCGCCGACGGCGACGAAATACTCAAGCTGCCTGAGGGTATACCTCAGCATTCATGCCCCTTCCCGCCAAGGACTTCCCGACCGCCCGCAAGTGGTCGTCAGGGCCGCCTGTTTGTCAAGCGGATGACGGGCCGGTCACTCGTCCCCGGGAACCCCATAGGTGGGGGCGGCGCGCGGGTCGATGGCGCGCTGAACATAGGCGTCAAGCTGGGGCCTGTAGACCTCCCACGCGGTGGCGATGGCCTCGACGGGGCAATCCTCGGTCCAGTCGCAACGCAGATCGGCCACCGGCCATGAGACCTTGTCCACCACCATCATCCCCGCCGAATGGACCGGGCCCGCCTCGCCCCCGGCCGCGAGCCCGGCCCGAAGCGCCGCGATCAGCCGGTCGCCCAGATGGCCGCGGGCGGCGGTAAAGCCTGCGACGATGGCTGCGGGCACGCCCGCATCGGCCAGTAGGTTACCGCCCGAGGCCACGCCCTCGCCCTCGGCCTGCGACCAGATGCCCAGCGACCGGGGGCCGGAATGGATCGCCGTCCGGCCCGCGCCATCCACAACAAGAACCTGCCGGTACTCGATGAACCTGCCGCGCTGCCGCACCTCTTCGATGGCCCCGGCGGCACTCAACCCGCCCTCCATCAGGTCAAGCGCCAGCGGGCCCAGCGTCGGGTCGGTCACGTTCTGCGTCGCCACCGCGCCCACGCCCGCGCGCGCATGGGAACAACGCGCCGCCACGGCCGGCGACGAGGACGAGATCGCGACGCCGAACATCCCCGTTTCGGCGCAGCGCGCGACAAGCGAGAAGGTCACGGGATCACCGCCGTGCCGTCGATCTCGACCAGCCATTCGGGACGGGCCAGCGCCTGCACCACCAGCCCGGTCGAGACCGGATGCACGCCTTTGATGTATTCGCCCATGGTGCGGTAGACAGCCTCGCGGTGGCGGATGTCGGTGATGTAGACGACGACCTTGACCAGATGCTCCATCCCGCCGCCCGCCTCTTCGATCAGCTGGCGGATGTTCTGCATGACCTTGTGGGTCTGCTCGACGGGGTCGTGGCTGTCGATGTTGCGCGCATCGTCAAGGTTCTGCGGGCACTGCCCGCGCAGCCAGACGATGCGCCCGCCTTGCGTGACCACCGCCTGGCACAGGTCATTGTCCAGCGCCTGTTCGGGATAGGTGTCGCGGGTGTTGAACTTGCGGATACGGGTATGGGCCATGCCGGACTCCTGCGCTGGGGCCGGCAAAGCTTAGGCGGGGCCGGTGGGCGCGTGAAATACGGCTTTCCTCATCTGCGGTTAGGGCGGAGCTAAGGTTACTTAGCGTGAACCCAACCAAGGCTTTCGGAAATCGTAGTGTCTGCCGGCGCGGCCCGCCCCCTATGGTCGCAGGCAAACGGGAGGACGGAAGTGCATCATGGAGAGTATTGATACCGTGGTCATCGGCGCCGGACAGGCCGGCGTCGCCATGAGCGAGCATCTGACCGCGCAGGGATGCGATCATGTGGTGCTGGAGCGTCACCGCATCGCGGAACGCTGGCGCTCGGAACGCTGGGACAGCCTCGTCGCCAACGGCCCCGCATGGCACGACCGCTTTCCCAACATGCACTTCGATTGCGACCCCGATACCTTTGTCGGCAAGGAGCAGGTCGCCGATTACTTCGTCGCCTATGCCGAGCGGTTCAACGCCCCGATCCGCACCGGGGTCGAGGTGCGCAAGGTCACGCCGCTGGCGCGCCGGTCGGGCTTCCGCCTCGAAACCTCCGACGGGGTGATCGAGGCCCGCAACGTCGTGGCGGCGACCGGCGCTTTCCAGACCCCGGTGATCCCGGCGCTGGTGCCCGAGGGGGCGGTGCCGCTGCAGATCCATTCCAACGCCTATCGCAACCCCGCACAACTGCCCGAGGGGGCGCTCCTCGTGGTCGGCGGCGGCTCGTCCGGGGTGCAGATCGCCGAAGAGCTGCTGGCCGCCGGGCGCAGGGTCTATCTCTCGATCGGTCCGCACGACAGGCCGCCGCGCCGGTATCGCGGCCGCGACAATGTCTGGTGGCTGGGGGTGCTGGGGAAATGGAATGCCGACAGCCCGGGCGCGGGGGCCGAGCATGTCACGATCGCGGTCAGCGGGGCGCATGGCGGCAGGACGATAGACTTCCGCAGGCTTGCCCATCAGGGGATGCAGCTTCTGGGACGAACCGAGGGATATGCCGACGGCACGCTCAACTTCGCGCCGGATCTGGCAAGGAACCTGCAGGCGGGTGATGCCAACTATCTTTCGGTTCTGGACGAGGCGGATGCCTATGTGATTCGCCACGGCCTTGACCTTCCCGAAGAGCCCGAAGCGAGGCTGATCCCCGAAGACCCCCCCTGCGTGACCCATCCGATCCTCGAACTTGATCTGAACCGGGCGGGGATCGGCGCCATCGTCTGGGCCACCGGCTACAGTTTCGATTTCGGCTGGATCGAGGCCGACACGTTCGACGACCGGGGCCGCCCGCTGCACCAGCGCGGGGTCAGCCGGGAACCGGGGCTCTATTTCCTTGGCCTTCCCTGGCAGACCCGGCGGGGATCGTCCTTCATCTGGGGCGTCTGGCATGACGCAAGGTTCATCGCCGACCAGATTGCGATCCAGCGCGACTACATCGCCTACCACTTGGGTGCATCCGCCAGGACCCACGAGAACGCCTGACGCCCGGGAACGACAGTTGCCCTGGCAACCATCCTTCGACGGCTCAAGGGTGACGCTGGCAAGCCCTGCGTGATGTCGAGGAAGCGCAGCCCGGTCTTGGTGCGACCGACTGGCTGGTGGTGCGGATGATGGAAGCCGGAACGCCCGTGCCCAGAGGATGCCAACCGCAGTTGCAGCTTTGCTTACTCGAGTACGTCATGGCACGTTGCAACACATAACGGCACCAAGGTGTTCGCGCGCCATGATCTCGGCAGGGGATCATGATACAGTTCTGCGGCACATCTTGGCGTCATCGCGCGGACCAGACGGATCGTTGATCATGCAGCAGATCAGGAAAGGCTCCCTCGTGACGCATACCCCTGGCCTTGCCGGGGCACAGGACGCGCCCACGCAACGACCCGCGGGCGACCGGGACGAGATCGCCCTGCTTCATGACCTTCACACGCGCCTTGTCGACACGCTTGCGGGTTTCGACAAGGTCCTGTAAAAGGCCGATCCCTAGTTCGTCGGCATCGCCGAAGGCTGCCGCCGGCTCCATCGCGGGCCGGTCCGACTTAAGGGCCTCAAAACAAATCGTGAAACTGCAATCAATCTTGCCGGCGAATTGTAAATTGGGGAAAACTGGATAATGCTGGATTTCCTGCTCGCTTCCACTCTGGGTCTTGTAACTTTTCTTGCTGCAACCCTGCTGTATCATCATCATGTACGCCGATGGACGACGGATGTCAGGCTTCGCCAGATACTGCTTGGCGCACTGCTTAGATTCCAGCTTCAAGTGCAACGGTTGATGTGAAGGCCGCGATTTCGTC
>JAFIEN010000076.1 GCA_020832515.1 Rubellimicrobium sp.
GGCCATCGGTCACTCCGTTCTGGGCTTTTCCCTTTTGTCGGGCGGGCTATAGGCCGGGACCGGATCGGGAACAAGGGTCCGGCCCGCTGCATCCGTCAGCCGCGCTGCAGCTTGAACGCCTCTTGCCGCGCCAGCCGGATCAGATGGGCCATGTAGGGACGCTGGGTCTCTTCGGTCCGGGTTGCGGCATAGAGGCGGCGGGTCAGGCCCCGCGCCGTCAACCGTCGGGTCACATAGTCCGAATTGTAGCGCACCTGCCGGACAACCCAGTCCGGCAGGACCGCCACGCCCCGGTTCGAGGCGACCAGAAGCAGGATCACCGCCGTCAGCTCGACCTGCCGGATCGCGGCCGGCTCGACCTTTGCAGGCGTCAGGAGCTGCGAGAAGACATCGAGCCGCGCCCGGTCCACCGGATAGGTGATGAGCGTCTGTCCGCGGAAATCCTCGGCCTCGATCACCTCCCGTTGGGCCAGCGGATGCTGGGACGAGGCGAGAAAGACCGGTTCATAGTCGAAAAGTGCTGTGAAATCCGTGCCGGGCAGGGTCTCGGGGTCCGAGGAGATCACCACATCCACCTCTTCACGCCGCAGCGCAGGCAGGGCGTCGAAGGCAAGGCCGGGGCGGATATCCACATCCACATCGGGCCAGGCCTTGCGGAAGGCCTCGAGCACCGGAAACAGCCATTCGAAACAGGCATGGCATTCGATGGCGATATGGAGCCGCCCCGCCCTGCCCTGCACCAGCCCCGCGAACTCCGCCTCGAGGGCCGCGACCTGCGGCAGGATCGCTTCGGCGGCGGCCAGAAGCTTCATCCCCGCCGCCGAAAGCCTGAGGGGTTTGGAGCGGCGTACGAACAGCTCGACCCCCGCCTGATCCTCGATCCCCTTGATCTGATGCGACAGCGCCGATTGCGTCGTCCCAAGCTGCTCGGCCGCCCGGGCAAGGCCGCCGGTGTCGTGGATCGCCTTGATCGTGCGCAGATGGCGGAACTCGATATGCATGAACGGGGCTCATGATCTTGGTGAAGGTTATGAGTTTGTCTCACGACAATTCCCATGCGACAAGAGGGCCAGTCGAAGGAGTGCCCGATGTCCCGTCCTGCCGTCAGTTTCGAATTCTTCCCGCCGAAGAACCTTGAAGGGTCGTTCCGGCTTTGGGATTGCGTGAACACGCTGGCCCCTCTGGCGCCCGATTTCGTCTCGGTCACCTATGGTGCGGGCGGCACGACGCGGGCGCTCACGCATGAGGCGGTGGGCACGATCCACAAGACAAGCGGGCTGCGGGTCGCGGCGCATCTGACTTGCGTGAACGCCACGAGGGCCGAGACGATGGCCATCGCCGAAGGCTATGCTGGCGTCGGCGTGACCGAGATCGTGGCGCTGCGCGGCGATCCGCCCAAGGGGACCGGCGCATTCCGGCCGCATCCCGAAGGCTTTGCCGGATCGGTCGAACTGGTCGAGGCGCTGGCCGCGACGGGGAAGTTCACGATCCGCGTGGGGGCATATCCCGAACCTCACCCCGAGGCGGCGGATGCCCGTGCCGATATCGACCATCTCAAGCGCAAGATCGACGCGGGCGCGACTTCGGCCATCACGCAGTTCTTCTTCCAGCCGGAAACCTTCTTCCGCTTCCGCGATGCCTGCGCGGCGGCCGGGATCCATGCCCCGATCATCCCCGGCATCCTGCCGATCGAGAACTGGGCGGGGGCGCAGAAATTCGCGGCCGCCTGCGGCACGACGATCCCGCCCTCGACCGTGACCGCCTTCGAGAATGCGACGCGCGACGGGTCGGCCGATCTGCTGGCCGTGGCGGTGGCGACCTCGCTTTGCGACCGGCTGATCGAGGGTGGGGTGGAGCATCTGCATTTCTACACGCTCAACAAGCCGGACCTCACGCGCGACGTGTGCCATGCGCTGGGGATCGTGCCGAAGGCGGCTCTGCAGGAAGTGGCCTGAGCCCGGCGCAGGAGGATTTTGCAAAAATCCTCCTTCCCCCCGGCACAAGGCCAGGGGATATAGGAAATTTTGCAAATTTCCGGGGGTCGGGCCGGTCAGGCGATCTCTGACAACCGCTCCAGCGCCGCGCGGATACGTGTCTCTTCCGCCTCGCGCAGGGCAAGGTTGGCGCGCGTCTCCTCGACCACCTCGGGAGGGGCAGAGGCCACGAAAGCCGGATTGCCCAGCCGCCCGCGCATGCCGCCCATTTCCTTGACCAGTTTCTCCAGCCCCTTGGCAAGCCGTGCCTTTTCGGCGGCCACGTCGATGATCCCGGCCAGCGGCAGGGCGAAGGTCGCCCCGGTCAGCGGCAGGGTGAGCGCGCCCTTGGGTGCGGCCTCCGCCACGGTCAGGCTGTCGATCCGCGCCAGCCTGCGGATCAGCGCCTCGTTGCGCTGCCAGGCCCGCATGGCGGCCGCATCCGCCTCGAGTTGAAGGACAGGGACGTAAAGCCCCGCCGGCACGTTCATCTGCGCCCGGACCGAGCGCACCCCTTCGATCAGCGAAATGACCCAGCGCATCTCGGCCTCGGCCACGGCATCGACCAGTTCCGCGCCATGGGCGGGCCATTCGGCCAGCGCCAGGGCCGTGTCGCGGCTTGCGGTCAGTTGCCAGAGTTCCTCGGTCAGGAAGGGCATGAAGGGGTGCAGCAGGATCAGGCACTGATCCAGCACCCAGCGCATCACACCCCGGGTTTCGTCGCGCGTCTCGGCCTCCGCCTCCTCCGACAGAAGCGGTTTGGCGAATTCGACATACCAGTCGCAGACGCGGCCCCAGACGAAGGCGTAAAGCGCATTGGCCGCGTCGTTGAAGCGATAGGCGTCAAGGGCGGCATCCACCTCTTCACGGATGCGGCCGACCTCGCCGATGATCCAGCGGTTCGCGGTCCGGGTGGCTTCGGGACGCGCGCCGGGGGCAAGGGGGGGCGTGTCGAAGACGGCGTTCATCTCGGCAAAGCGATGGGCGTTCCAGAGCTTGGTGCCGAAATTGCGGTTGCCCTTGATCTTGTCGGTCGAGAGCTTCGGGCTGCCCCCCGGCACGGCCAGCTGGGCCAGCGTGAGCCGCAGCGCATCGGCGCCGAATTCGTCGATGATCTCGAGCGGGTCGATGACATTGCCCTTGGTCTTGGACATCTTCTCGCCCTTCTCGTCGCGGACGAGGCCGTGCAGATAGACCGTGTGGAAGGGCACCTCGTCCACGACGGCAAGCTGCATCATCATCATGCGGGCGACCCAGAAGAACAGGATGTCCTGCCCGGTGACAAGCACGTCGGTCGGGAAATACCTTGCGAGTTCCGGGGTCTGCTCGGGCCAGCCGAGCGTGCCGATGGGCCAGAGGCCGGAGGAGAACCAGGTGTCGAGCACGTCGGGGTCGCGGATAATGGTCTTTGCTCCGGCCTTGGCTTGCGCCTCGGCCTCGGTCGCGGCGCAGTAGTGGTTGCCCTCGTCGTCATACCACACCGGGATCTGATGACCCCACCAGAGCTGGCGCGAGATGCACCATGGCTCGATATTCTCCAGCCAGTGGTAATAGGTCTTCTCTCCGCTCTCGGGGATGATCCGCGTCCGGCCCTGCCGCACGGCATCGAGCGCGGGGCCGACGATCCTGTCGGTGTCGACGAACCACTGGTCGGTCAGCATGGGCTCGATCACGACCTTGGAGCGGTCGCCGAACGGCTGCATGATCGGCTTGTCCTCGACCAGCGGCTGTAGGGCGGGGTTCACCCCGCCATCGGTTTCGCCCTCGGCACCGTCGACGGGCGGGGTGAACCCCGCCTTACACATCACTGAAAGACCCTCGGCGGTGATCGCCTCGACCACGCGCCTGCGGGCCTCGAACCGGTCGAGGCCGCGGTATTCGTCGGGGACAAGGTTGATCGCGTCGATCTCGGCCTCGGAAAGCTCCGCCCCCTCGACGATCCGCTGCGCCAGTGCCGCCGCTTGCGAATAGGGCACGCCGTCCGACCGCATATGGGCGCGGGTGTCCATCAGCCGGTAGCAGGGAATGCCGTTGCGTTTCGCCACGCCGTAATCGTTGAAATCATGCGCCCCGGTGATCTTGACCGCGCCCGAACCGAATGTGGGGTCGGGATACTCATCCGTGATGATCGGGATCAGGCGGCGATGCTCCTTCGGGCCGACCGGGATCTCGCAGAGCATGCCGACGATCGGCGCATAGCGTTCGTCGGACGGATGCACCGCCACGGCACCATCGCCCAGCATCGTCTCGGGCCGGGTGGTGGCGATCGAGATATAGTCGCGCTCTTCCTCGAGCACGACATTCCCGTCCTCGTCCTTCTCGACGTAAACGTAGGTCGCCCCACCTGCGAGCGGGTATTTGAAATGCCACATATGGCCCGCGACCTCGATATTCTCGACCTCGAGATCCGAGATCGCGGTTTCGAAATGCGGGTCCCAGTTGACCAGCCGCTTGCCGCGATAGATCAGGCCCTTGTCGTACATGTCCACGAAGACGCGGATCACCGCGTCGTGGAAATTGCCCTCCTCGCCCGCCGGCGCATCGGGCGCGCCCGACATGGTGAAGGCATTGCGCGACCAGTCGCAGGAGGCGCCGAGGCGCTTGAGCTGTTCGATGATCGTGCCGCCGGATTCGGCCTTCCACTCCCAGACCTTCGCCAGGAACGCCTCGCGCCCCATCTCGCGGCGGCTCTGGTTGCCGTCCGCGGCCAGCTTGCGTTCGACGACAAGCTGGGTGGCGATGCCGGCATGGTCCTGCCCCGGCTGCCAGAGCGTGTCGAAGCCGCGCATCCGGTGCCAGCGGATCAGGATGTCCTGCAGCGTGTTGTTGAAGGCGTGGCCCACGTGAAGCGATCCGGTCACGTTGGGCGGCGGGATCATGATGCAGAAGGTCTCGGCCCGGCGTGCGCCGGCACCGGCGCGAAAGGCTCCGGCCTTTTCCCACAGCGCCGAAATGCGCGGTTCGGCCTCGGCCGGGTTGAAGGTCTTGTCCATGCCCATGATCTGGCCCCTGTCTTGCCAGAGGACGAGATAGCGAAAGGCCCGGCCGAGGGAAAGGGCGTCTGGACTCGGGCTCCGCGAGGGCTAGGGTAGCATGCGACAGCTGCGGAGGGATGGCGATGGAGAAGTTCGGCAAGGGCCAACCGGTCAAGCGGGTCGAGGACCGGCGCTTTCTGACCGGTGCGGGTCGCTACCTTGACGATGTCGCCCCCGAGGGGCGGCTCGTGGCCGTCTTCCTGCGTTCGAACATGGCGCATGGGGTGATCCGGTCGCTCGATGTGTCGGACGCGCGCGCGGCGCCCGGCGTGCATCTGGTGCTGACCGCCGAGGACCTGATCGCCGCAGGCGTGCGGATGGACATGAAGGCCGAGCGGGTAAGGAACCGCGACGGATCGCGCGGGGCGCATCCGGAGCGACCCGTCCTTGCGCGCGACCGCGTGCGGTTCGTGGGTGAGGCGATGGCTGTCGTGGTGGCCACCAGCCTGTCCGAGGCCAGGGACGCGGTCGAGATGATCGAATTCGACATCGACCCCCTGCCCGCCCATGTCGAGACTGCGGTCGGCGGGCCGCTTGTCCATGACGAGGTGGCCGACAATGTTGCGGTCGATTTCGGACTGGGCGACAAGGCGGGTGTCGACGAGGCGATCGCGGGGGCGGCCCATGTGGTGCGGCTGCGCATTCCCGACAACCGGGTCATCGTGGCCTCGATGGAGGCGCGGGGCGTTACCGCGATGATCGAGGATGGCCGGCTGCATGTCGCGGTCAGCGCGCAGGGTGTCTGGGGCCAGAAGGAGGCGCTTTGCCGCCATCTGGGCCTTGAGCCTGCCGATGTTCGGGTCACGACGCCGGATGTAGGCGGCGGCTTCGGCATGAAGGGGATGAGCTATCCCGAGATGATCACCGTGGCCCAGGCGGCGCGGATGCTGGACCGGCCCGTGCACTGGATCAGCGAGCGGACCGAGGCGATGCTGTCGGACAATGCGGGCCGCGATCTGTGGTCCGATACGGTGCTGGCCTTCGACGCGGACCACCGTTTGTTGGCCTACTCGGTGGAAAGTGTTTCGAATCTGGGGGCTTACAACTCGCAATTTGCGCAAGAGATCCAGACCAACCTGTTTTCCAAGGTGCTGCCCGGCACCTATGACCTGCAGAAGGTCTGGCTGGGGGTAAAGGGTGTCTTCACCAACACGACGCCGGTCGATGCCTATCGTGGCGCGGGGCGGCCCGAGGCGATCTTCGCGCTGGAACGCGCAATGGATCATGCAGCACGGGTCATGGGGGTCGACCCGTGGGAGTTGCGGCGGATCAATTTCATCAAGCCAGGGCAGTTTCCCTATGTCTCGGCAACAGGCATGCCCTATGACGTGGGCAATTTCGCCCGGGTGCTCGACCGGGTCGAAGAGACCAGCGACAGGGCCGGTTTCGTCGCGCGCCGCGCGGCCTCGGAGGCGAAGGGCCTGCTGCGCGGCCAGGGCCTGTGCTATTACATCGAGAGCATTCTGGGCGACAAGCAAGAGACCGCGACCGTCGTCTTCCGCGAGGACGGCAGGGTCGAGATCCATGTCGGCACCCAGTCGAACGGTCAGGGACATGAGACGGTCTTCGCCCAGTTCCTTGCCGATCACTCCGGCATCCCGGCCGAGAAGATCACCGTCATGCAGGGCGACAGCGATCTGATCCCCAAGGGCGGCGGCACGGGCGGGTCGCGCTCGGTCACGGTGCAGAACACGGCCACTCTGGCGACGGTCGAGACGATGGTGACGGCATTTGCGGCCTGGCTGGCCGAAAAGGAAGGGGTCGAGGCGGGCGCGATCGCATTCGACGACGAACGTTTCCGCATTCCGGGGTCGAACCTGTCACCGACGATGCTCGAGGTTGCCGAGATGGCCCTGTCCGAAGGGCGGGCGGATCTTCTGCGTCATTCGGCGACGATCGAGCTCGAGAACCGGAGCTTTCCCAACGGCGCCCATGTGGCCGAGGTCGAGATCGACCCTGAAACCGGCGTCGTGACCGTCGAGCGCTATTCGGTCGTGGACGATTTCGGCAATCTGATCAATCCGATGCTGGTCGAAGGTCAGGTCCATGGCGGGGTGGCCCAAGGGCTGGGTCAGGCGCTGACCGAGCGGGTGGTCTACGATGCGGAGGGGCAGCTTCTGACGGCGACATTCATGGACTATGCCTTGCCGCGCGCCGATGTGATGCCCTGGGTCAGCTTTGCTTCGGAGCCCACACCGTCGCTTTACAACCCGATGGGAATGAAGGGCTGCGGCGAGGCAGGAACCGTCGGGGCGCTGGCGGCGGTGACGAATGCGGTGCAGGATGCGCTCTGGCCGCTCGGGATCACGCAAGTCGACATGCCCTTCACGCCGCAGCGCATGTGGGAGATGCTGGACGCCGCGCGCAGGGACGCGGCCTGAACCACGCGGCCCGGGCGGCGCCCGGCGATTTGGGGCAAGAGATTTCGCCGAAATCTCTTGCCCCATGATCTTTCTTCGAAAAACTGGACTGGCGCGCGCCGCGGCGGTCTCAGAAGACGAAGAAATCCGCGGCACTCAGGTCGAGGCCAGGGGTCACTTCGGCGAACTTCATGCGCTGCTGCCCGCCAATCCCGTCGCGGTCAAGGAACAGCTCGCCCGTGGCGCTGTTGTAGATGATGCGGTGCTGGCTATCGGTCGCAAGCCCGGTCGTATTGCTGGCGAAGGCGGATGCATCCAGATCCCCTGCCGACAGCGACCGGAAGACCGCGTCATCCAGCCAGATCCGGTCTTCGCCGGGGGTGAAGTCGGTGATGATGTCGAAGTTCCGCCCCGCCAGCGGCGTATCGAAGACGAACACATCCTGGCCCGCCCCCCCGGTCAGCGTGGATTGCCCAAGCCCGCCGAAAAGCATGTCGTTGCCCGGCCCACCGAACAACTGGTCACGGCCATTGCCACCGTAGAGTGTGTCGTTGCCCGCGCCGCCGATCAGGATGTCGTCGCCCGAGCCGCCCCAGAGCTGGTCCGGCCCGCCTCCGCCCTTCAGCGTGTCGTTGCCGTCCAGCCCCATGAGCGTGTTCGCACCCAGCGTGCCGAGGATCTCGTTGTCGGCGCTGTTGCCGATACCGGTGACGGCATCCCCGCGCAGGTCAAGCCGTTCGAAATGCTCGGGCAGGGTCGTGTCGATGCCCGACACGATCGTATCCACCCCCTCGCCCGGCCGCTCGACAAGGGTGTCGCGGCCGTTCCAGAAATAGGTGTCATCGCCCTTGCCGCCGCTCAGTGTGTTGGTGCCACCGCCGCCGAACAGGATGTCGTTGCCGGGGCCTGCGAAAAGGACGTTGTCCTGATCGTTTCCGGTCAGGACGTTGTCGTGGATATTGCCCCGGCCAAGACCGGCGTCACCGGTCAGGATCAGGTTCTCGATATTGACCGGCAGGGTCTTGTCGAAGGGGCTGATGACGGTATCGATCCCCTCGCCCTCATGCTCGACCAGCCTGTCACGTCCGTTCCAGTGATAGGTGTCGTCACCCTGACCGCCAAAGAGCGTGTTGGTGCCACCGCCGCCGAACAGGGTGTCATTCCCGCGCCCGCCATGGATCTGGTTGTCGAGATCGTTTCCACGGATCGTGTCATTGCCGTCGCCCGCTACGATGTGCTCGAAGTCGCCGTTCAAGGTGCCTGCGTTCCGGCCGCCGATCCGGAATGTCGCGCCGTCCGACAGGTCGATGACGATATTGCCGGTCACCGCAGCCATGTTCAGCCAGTCTGTCCCGTCCGCGCTTGCCTCGATCGTGCGACGGCTGCCTTCGTGACCGATCATCGTCAGGTATTCGTCGGTAAAGTGGTGAACCTTGTCCTCCGACAGTTCCGAGCCGTAGATATCGAGCGTTGCCCCGCGCAGCGTCTCGTTCCCGGCTTCGCGCGTGTCGACGACATTCAGGGTCCAGATGCCGGCGGCACTTTCGCCCCGCAGATGTTCGATCCCGAAGACCCAGGTGCCGTCATAGGTGCCGCGGGCAAAGGGATCGCGGCCCGCGTTTTCGGCCACGTTGATGACCGTCCCGTCGGGCGAGGTCAGGGTGATCACGAGATGCTGCGGCCGGCCCGTGAAGTCGAGCGACAGCGCGACATGCTCGACCATCATGTCGTCGGTCACGCGGAACGTCGTGGTGAATCCTTCCGGACCCATGGCAAAGAGATCGACCTCGCCGGTCCGGCGGGTGGCTGTGACATGGGCCTCGTTCGAACTTGTCTGTGCGTCGTAGAACAGGCTCCAGACCTCGGCCATGCGCACTGCGGCGAAGACATCGACCATGCCGTAGCCATAGTTGGTATGGATGTGGTAGCCGCCGCCATTCCAGGTGCCGGCGCCGTTGCTTTGCCAGGTCCCGTCTTCCTCGGAGCCCGGTCTCCTGGCGTCGAAGTCGGACCCGGTCAGCGAGGCAGAGGCGGCAAGGATGTTGTGCACGTCACGCCAGCCAAGCGTTCCGTTCGCCTCGAGCATCAGGGCGATGACACCCGACACGATCGGTGTGGCGGCAGAGGTGCCGCCGAAGTCGAAGGTGTAATCACCCGGGCTGTAGCCGGGAGGCCCGGTCAGGTCGGTCGTGACCGCGCCGGCAGGTGCCGCGACAAGGATGCAGGCGCCGAAGTTGGAATACCATGTGGCGTCACCCGCCTCATCCGTCGACGCGACCGTTATCGTGTGGCGCGAGGAATTCACCCCGCTGCCGTTTGCATCGAGGTTGTCGTTGCCCGCAGCCTGCACCACGATGGTTCCAAGCCCGTCGCGCCCACTGGCCGAAAGTGTCGCGTATTCGGCATGAAGCGCGGCGGCGAAGCTGTCCTCCCCCAACCCGTCGGCAAAGATCGGCGTCGCCCCCCAACTGTTGGACGAGATGTCGAACCGGTCTGCCTGGGCCGCGACGAACATGAAGTCGTCCTGGTTGCGGTTCACATTGCCGAAGACGCCGCGCCCGAAGATGTTCACGCCGGTGATCGTGGCGCCATGCGCCACGCCCACGCCGCCGATCCCGTTGGCCTCGGCCGCGATCAGCCCGGCACAGGCCGTGCCATGGGCATCATTTCGCCCCAACGGCCGCGGATCGATGACCTGGCCATCCCGATCGGTGATGTGCAGCGAGGCGTCATAGTTGCCGGCCAGATCCTCGTGCAGATAGTCCACACCGTCGTCATAGACGCCCACCCGGACGCCGGCCCCCGAGAACTCTTCCCAGATCGTCTCGATATCGCCGATCAGGTTGAAGTGCCACTGCAGGCGGTAAAGCGGATCGGTCGGGGTCATCTTGGCCTCATGGATAGGATCAACTCGGTTTGCGCCGGATGGACGGGTATCTTTCGCAAGGCCTCAGGGCGGCGGCACGGGCCGGACATCCTCGACCACGATGGCGCGGCCCTGCATGCAGCGTGACATGCGTGCGACATCACCGGTCACGCGCAGCCGGGTGCCGGGGCTGAACCCGGACATGTCGGCACTTTCCAGACTGACCTGTTCGCCGCTGTCCAGCATGAACTGCGGACATTCCGCCCCTGCCCCAAGGTAGACGCCGTCGAATGTCTCACCCGTCATGGCGGGCGCCCCGTCCTGGGCCTCCTCCGAAGCGCCGTTGCCACCCGAATGGACCGGCAAAGCCGACAGCCAGAAGGCTGCCAGTGCAACGCCCGTCGCCACGCAGGATCTGCCGAAGGCCAGAACATGGGTCACTCGTCGCCTCTCACACAGGCCCGGGACCGGTTCGGCCCCCCATACCGCCCACATTCCATGGCACGGCGAACGGTCTCCTGGCAAGTACATCGCGCTGCGACCCATGGCGATCCGGCCTTGCAACACGATCGCCCTCCGGCTAATCCAGATCCCGGCAATGGCGGGCCTTTGCCTGCAGGCGCGGATCGGCCTGCATCATTCCCTGGGCAATCTTTCCAATGCATGGCGGCCATCCCGGCGTGATCAAGATTAATGCGCCGTTCACCCGACTATCGGGAATTCGTTGATATGTGCCGGCCAGGAACGATAATCGGGACATGTCGGACTTATTCAGTTACTCGCACACCTGCACGATGTCATGAAGGGATCATCCTGATGCTGCGTTCGCTTGTTCTTGTCTCCTGCCTTTGTCTTGCCCTGCCCGCCGCTGCAAGTCGCAGTCAGGACGAGGCGCAATTGCCGCCTCTCAGTTTCACCGGGATGACGTTCCAGCATCCCAACGGCTGCGTCTATTCCCGCGCCGACCCGCCCGGGGGCGTGCGCAGCTGGCATGCGATTGCCAATGCGCAGCAATTCTTTCCCGGCGCAAGACCGGGAAATCGTTGCACGCCGACACTGTTTCAGCCACGCTGAGACGCCGGTCGGCCGATCGCCCTTCCGTGGGCCGCGAGGATCGTATTGACCAGCGCGGCAACCCTGGGACGGTCGAGGCGCTCGGCCCGATAGGTCAGCTGGAACGGGGCGGAATAGCCGAACCGCTGCGGGGCAAGATCGCGCATCCGCCCCGCAGCGACAAAGGGTGCCGCGAAATGCACCGGCAGATACCCAAGGAATTGTCCGGACAGGATCAGGACTGCCTCTGGTTCCATCTCCGACACTTTCGCACCAATCCGATGCCCCGCGAAGATTTTCAGATCGCGGGCACCCCAATACTTTCGTGCGATCAGGCGATGGCTGCGAATTGAATCGAAGTCGATCTCATCGTCATGCGCATCAAAAAGCGGATGCATCCTGCCGCAATAGAAATGGTGCCTTTCTTCATAGAGATCGGCATAGTCAAGCCCCAGCGCAATGCGTGGAAAGCTGCCTATTGCGACGTCCAGCCGACCTTCCGTCACATCATGCAGCAGTTGATCGGGCGGTTTGCTGATCATCGTGATTTCGCTTTCGGGGGCCAGCCGCGCATAGTCGCCAAGCGCCTGCGCAAGCCGCGCATTGGGATCACCCAGCGTCGCATCCACGCAGCCGATGCTGACAGGCCCCGCCAACCTGTCGCGCAGGCCCGCCACCCGGTTGGCAAAGCCATCGCTGGCCGCCAGCAGGCCGCGCGCCTCGGCCAGGACCGCCGTTCCGGCTTCGGTCAGCGCGAACCCCGCCCGGCCGCGTCGACACAAGGTCAGCCCCAGCCGCGTCTCGAGTGTCTTCATCCGTGCCGAGATGGTCGACAGGCTGATCCCCAGGCTGACCTCGGCCGATGCGAATCCACCTGCGTCGGCGACGTGAACGAACATCTGGAGGAGTCGAAGATCGGCGGCATCGAGCCGGGGGGCGGGCAGTCGACCGGGCATGAGGAAACTCCATAGAACCTTCAAGTAAACTTGCTATTGTTCTCATTCTTTCGAACCAAAAGCGACGGCAATCTGGGCCACGGGAAGATAGAAAGGCGATGCATGACCTGGGTCCTGACCTCCGAGACCGGCCGGCTGCGCGATGTGCTGCTGTGCCGACCCGAGAATTACGAATGGATCCCCACCAATGCCATCGCGCGGGCCACGTTGGATGCGGGCACCGCGCTGCCACGCGACCGGCTTGCCGCCGAGTATGCAGAATTCGAAGCCGCACTCGACGAGGGCGGCGTGACGCGGCATTACCTGACGCCCGAGGCGCATCTGCCCTATCAGGTCTATACCCGCGACAGTTCGCAAACCTCGCCTCTGGGCCCGGTTCTGACCATGCTGGCTATGCCGCAGCGCCGGGGCGAATATGCCTCGATCCTGACCTTCTTCGACGGCTCGATCTGGAAGATGGCCACCCGTGGCACGATCGAGGGCGGCGATATCCACCTCATCCGGCCGGGCCTTGCGGCGATCGGCACATCCGGCGGGCGGACCGAAAAGGCCGGGGCCGAGCAATATGCCGGCTGGCTGCGCGCGATTGGATGGGAGGTGCGGGTCGTGCCCTTCGACGACCACTTCCTGCATCTTGACGTGATCTTCTCGATGGTGGCGCCGGGTCTTGCCCTTGCCTGCCGCGACGCGCTGCCCGATGATTTCTGCAGCTGGCTCGAAGACCGCAAGATCCGCCTGATCGATGTGGGCTACCGTGCGGCGATGGCCGACATGGCTTGCAACGTCCTGGCGCTGGGGGATGACCGTGTGATCTCACCCCGGCATTCGACGGCCACCAACGCAGCACTACGTGCCGAAGGGATCGAGGTGCTCGACCCCGACCTGCGGCTCTTCGCCCATGGCGGCGGCAGCGCGCATTGCATGTCGATGCCGCTCGGGCGCGACGAGGATTGAACCGACCAACAGGGAGATGAAGGCATGAAACGGACAACCGCAACGCTGGCCCTGATCGCCGCGTCCGCAGCCCCTGCGACAGCGCAGGAACTGAACGCGCTGGTCTGGTGCGACCATACGGACCCCGAACTGATCCGCCCTTTTGAGGAGGCGCATGGCGTGCGCGTCAACCTGCGCGAATACGAAGGCACCGGAACGGCCCTGTCGCTGATCGAACAGTCCCGCCCCGGCGACTGGGACGTGCTGGTGATCGACGGGGTCGATGTGCCGCGCGCCGTGGCGGCGGGTATCCTTGCGCCCCTGCCGGTGGACGAACTGCCTTATGACACGCTTTTCCCCGAACTGCTGATGGAGGAATTCCACGTCATCGACGGCCAGACCTACGCCATTTCCGAGAAATTCGGCTACAACACCGTGTCGTTCAACACCGACCGGATCAGCGCGGAAGAGATGGCCGACATGACCCGCCTCTGGTCGGGTGAATTCGACGAGCGGCTGGCGGTCTATGACTATTACCTGCCGGTGATGGGCATGATCGCGGTGGGCCTTGGCCTCGATACCGCGACGCTGTCGATGGACGACCTGCCCGCCATCGAAGAGGCGCTGATGGCGCTGAAGGATTCCGCCGTCAGCGTGGGCGAAGTCGTTGCCTCGCAGACCGCCATCGCCACCGGCGAGGTCGATATCCTTGTGGGCGGTGGCGAATGGGTGACGGCGGGTCTGGTCGAGGACATCCCCGAGCTTGACTGGATCATCCCCGATCAGGGCGCGGTGCGCTGGTCGCAATCGATCGGCATCTTCGCCGACAGCGCCCAGCCCGATCTCGCGCTGGAATTCGTCAAGCATATCCTGTCGCCCGAAGGCCAGGCCGCGCTGGCCACGTCCTCGTGCTACTGGGCGATGCCCGCGAATGCGGCCGCCGGAGAGGCGCTGACCGAGGCGCAACGCACAGCCCTACGCTTTGACGAACAGGCCGAGTTCCTTGCCCGCGCCCAGCTTTATCCCGCACCCGACAGCGCCCTTGATGCCGCGATGCAGGATGTCTGGACCCGCTTTCTGGCGCGCTGACGGTGAGGGACGCGCCCATCTGCAAGCCGGTCACACCATGACATGCGCGCCCCCGCCCGCTCCTTCGCTTTGGGCAAAATACTCCGGGGGGAAGCCCCGCAGGGGCTGGGGGGCCGCGCCCCCCGCCACGAGGGGTCCACGACGGTGCGCCTGCGCCTGGCGCAGCTCAGCCATCGAGCAGTCGAGACCCGTCCACGCGGGGCGCACAGCAGCCAACGGCCCACTCCCGCCCGCCACGTCGAGCAGCGTGCCGTCCGGCA
>JAFIEN010000077.1 GCA_020832515.1 Rubellimicrobium sp.
CCCGCGCCTAACTAAGGCCTGATGCACGTGCATTTGGATGGGATGGCGCAACCCGCAATGGGCAATAACGGGGTTGCATTACCCGCCACCGCCACCCCCACCTTCTTCGCGCCGATGAAGCCGCGCGTCGTCTCGACCCCCAGAATCCGGCCCCCCTCGATCCGCATCCCCGTGACCTCGCAATTCTGGATCAGGTCCACGCCGCGCGAATCCGCACCCCGGGCATAGCCCCAGGCGACGGCATCATGCCGCACCGTGCCGCCGCGCCGCTGCATCAGCGCGCCCTTGATCGGGAAACGGGCATTGTCGAAATCGAGGAAGGGATAGATCGCCCGCACCTGATCGCGATCCAGCATCTCGGCGTCTGCGCCGTTCAGGATCATCGCATTGCCGCGCCGGGTGAAGGCGTCGCGCTGGGCGTCGGTGTGGATCAGGTTGATGATCCCGCGCTGGCTGACCATGGCGTTGTAGTTGAAATCCTGCTCGAGCCCTTCCCACAGTTTCAGTGAGAACTCATAGAAGGGCTCGTTCCCGTCGAGCAGGTAGTTCGACCGGATGATCGTGGTGTTGCGGCCCACGTTGCCGCCGCCGAGATACCCTTTCTCCAGCACCGCGATGCGCGCCTGCCGGAATTCCTTGGCCAGATAATAGGCGGTGGCCAGCCCGTGCCCGCCGCCGCCGACGATGACATAGTCATAGGCGGGTTGCGGGTCGGGGTCGCGCCAGACGGGGCCCCAGCCCTTGTGCCCGGTCAGGGCCTCGCGGATCACCCGCCATCCGGAATAGCGCATGGAACGTCTCCTTCGTGACGCTTCTGGTTAGCGCCGGGGCCGGGCGCAAACCGCGCCGTTTGCGCCACGCATATGGCCATTTCCGCCGCGCGATCCGATGGTCTGGCGCGGCGAGATTTTGGCCAAAATCTCGGATTCCCCGAATTTTGCCAAATTCGGGTCCCCGGCCTCAGCCCAGCGCCATGGCCGGGGGCACCATGCCCGCAAGCCTGCGCCGCTCGTCGCGGGGCGAGACGCCGAAGGCCTCGGCATAGTGGCGCACCATCGGCGCGGTGGTCGCATAGCCGACCGAGGCTGCGATCTCGCGCAGGCTGTCCGAGGAATAGAGCACCCTTTGCCGTGCCTTGGACAGCCGCAGCAGGCGGTAGTAGCGAAGGGGGCTTTGCCCGGTCGCCTGTTTGAACACCCGTTCGAAATTGCGGCACGACATGCCCACGGCATCGGCTACGTCGGGGATGCGCAGAAGATCCTCGACATGGCTTTCGAACAGCGAGATTGCCGTGCGCACCGGCGGCGGCAGCCGGTCGGCGGTTTGGGCAGAACGGGCGACGGGCACGTTCTGGCTGGCGGTTTCATCGCGCACGAAGGGATGCTGGAACCAGCAGGCCACCTCGGTCATGATGCGCCGGCCCAGACGTTCCTCGATCAGGCGCAGCATCAGGTCGAAGACCGCGCCCGCGCCGCTGGCCGTGATGCGCCGGGCGTCGCGCAGGATCACCGCCTCGCTTGCCTCGACGCGTGGAAAGGACGCCTTGAAGGCCGCCTCATAGCACCAATGAACCGAACAGCGCCGCCCCTCCATCAGGCCCGCGCGGGCCAGCGGGAAGATCCCGCCCGAGAACGCCCCCAGCACCACACCCGTCCGGTCCAGCCAGCGCAGCCGCGCGGCCCCGTGGCGGGGGTTGGCGAACTGGCCCGTGGGCGGCGCGATCAGATAGAGGTGGTCCAGCCCCTGCACGTCATCCAGCGTGGCATCGGGTTCGAACCGCACCTCGGCCGAGGATCGCACGGCCGAGCCGTCCTCGGCCACCAGCACCCAGGAAAAGGCGCGCGTCCCCGTGATCTCGTTGGCGGCGCGCAGGGGTTCGATGGCCGAGGTGAGGCAAGCCATCGGGAACCCCGGAAACATCAGGAAGCCGAGGCGCAGGGGGGATTCTGGCGCCTGCATCGGCGTCACTCCTCGTCGTCGGGCCACCAGCCGGGCGAGGTGGGTTTGCCGTCGTCGTATTTCGACAGCCATTCCACCATCGCGTCGCGGTTGCGCAGGAACCCCTTGTAGGCCGCCACATCGGGATGGATGTCGCGCACCACCCGATGCAGGCGGCGGCCCCATTTCGGAACGGTCACCAGCTCTTCGAACTTGGCAAGGTAGCAGCGGATCGAAAAGGCGATCGCGTTCGAGCGGGGCAGGCGGAACAGGCCCTGCAACTCGACCCGCAAATGCATCATGTGGCCCATGTTCTCTTGCGTGGGCAGGGTGCGCATATGGCCCCACTCCGGATAGGTCTCGGGTGCCGTATCGAGCAGCGGGTTGACCGTCATCGTCCAGTTGTAGCGGCGCACAGGCGCGCCGTGCTGCAGCTTGAGCAGGAACTTCAGCGCCCGGTCGAAGACCCCCATCTCATGCGCGAGCGGGACTGGCGCGTGCCATTCGTGGAAATTCATCCCGATGTCGAAATCCAGGGACCAGTCCGCCTGACTGGTGATCATGCCCGCATCCATCCAGAGCGTGCCGTCGCGTTCGTCCTGCAGGCTGAAATCGCCCTGCGTCTGGCGGGTGATGTATTCGAACGGCCCGTAGGGCAGGGTGGACTCGTCAAGGAAGGTGAAGGTCTGGTCGATCCCCATCGGCCGGTTGATCCAGCGCCAGCGGTTTCCGTCCTTTTCCAGACTGAACCACTGCGGATAATCCCGCGCCTTGCTTTCCATGATCAGTTCCAGCAGGTCCCAGCCCGCCAGCGTCATATGCGGCAGCGACTGGCAACGCAGCGGATCCTGGGCCAGGACCTTGGCCCGGTCGATCATCTCGGAGACGTAATGTTCGTCCACGTCGAACGTGTGTTCGAAGACCGATCCGGGGCGGCCGGGCGTGTGCGGCTCCATGTTGACCGAATACATGTAGTCGTCGCGGTCGAAGGGAAAGGCGAAGCGGCGGATGTTCTGGGGCGAGTTTCGATAGGTGAAATCGTCGCGGAATGTCTCGTTGCGGAAGAAGCCGTCGAATTGCGGCGTGAAATCAAGGCTCATCGTCGTCTCCCTAACGGTCGATGGACAGGTGCTTGCCCGCGAAACGCGACACGCAGGGCATGATCTTCTGCCCTTCGGCGCGGTCTTCGTCGGTCAGCCAGTGGTCATTGTGCTGGATCGTGCCGTCGCAGGCAATCACGCGGGTTTCACATTGTCCGCAGGCCCCGCCCCGGCAGAGGTAGGGGGCATCCACCCCCGCCGCCTCGATCGCTTCGAGCAGGGATTGCGCGGGCGCGACGGTGATCGTCTTGCCGGTCGCGGCCAGTTGCACGGTGAAGGCGTCGCCCACGGGGGGCGCAAGGAATTCCTCGTGATGCAGCGCCGGTTCCGGCCAACCGGCGGCGCGGGCCGTGTCCAGCACCCAGTTGATCATCCCCTTCGGGCCGCAGACGTAAAGATGCGTCCCGATGGGCTGGTTGGCAAGGATGCGAGGCAGGTCGATCCGCTGGTCTTCCTCGTCGAAATAGCAATGCACCCGGTCGGGATGGGCGGCAGTCAGCCGGTCCATATAGGCGCCAAGCGCGCGCGAGCGGGCGGAGTAGTGCAGCTCGAACCGGCCGCCGTGATGCGAAAGCTGCGCGATCTGCGACAGGAAGGGCGTGATGCCGATCCCGCCCGCGAACATCAGGTATTTCTTCGCGCGCGTATCCAGCGGGAACAGGTTCACCGGATGGCTGATCACCATCTCCATGCCGGGGGTGACGTGGTTGTGCAGGTACAGCGACCCGCCCCGGCCCACATCGTCGCGCCGGACGGAAATCTCGTAGCCCGAGCTGTCGGCCGGGTCGGACATGATCGAATAGGGGTTGAGCCGCCGTGTCCCATGGTCGTCCATCTCGACCACCGTATGCGAGCCGCCCGAGAAGGCGGGCATCGGGCTGCCGTCGCGGGTGACGAAGCGGAACCGCTTGATCAGGTCGTTGACCTGCACCACCTCGGCCACGCGGACGGGAAGTTTTGCACCACCGCTCATGTGAACCTCACCACGGGTTCGGGGATTTCGCCCTTGTCCTCGGCGTCGATGTTCACGCCCTGAAAGGCAGCAAGGCGGCGCGAGTAATGGTCGCGCACGAACAGCCACAGGCCGCAATGGCTGCACTTGAAGGGGTCGGTCGCCACGTTTTCGGTGATCCCCTTGCAATGGACGCATTGCATCCGGCGCACGGTCGAGCCGCGATGTTCCTTCTGGATGGCGGCATGGGGAAAGCCCGTCGCCATGATGTCACGCTCGGCCTGGCCGATCAGGCCCTCGGTCCCGGCAAGGTAGAACTGCGTACCCATATGCGCATCCGCCACGACCCGGCCCAGACGGGGCAGCAGCGTCGGGATGGTGGGGGCGCGGAAACATTGTGCCGCGCCAAGGGCCTGCAGGCTGTCCCACTGGTCGGTGCCATTGGGGCCGGGGGCATAAAGGATGTGGAGGGCCGCCAGCATCGCGGGGCGGTCGGCGGCCTTGTCCAGCATCTCGACAATGGCCTCGGCCCCTTCGCCATCGGCCACGGCGACATGCGACCGGCCGGGGCGGGGTTCAAGATCGGCATAGACCGGGCGGCTGCGGATCGAGGGGGGGAACTCTGTCTTGCTCATCTGCCTCGGGTCGTTTCTCTGGAGGGGTGGGGGGGGGGGGGGGCCCCCCCCCGGGGGGGCGGGCGGGGGGGGGGGGGGGGGGGTGGGGGGGGGGGGGGGCTGCGTAGCGCGGGGGGTAACTCTGTCTTGCTCATCTGCCTGGGGGCGTTGCTCTGGCGGGGGCGGGCGGGGAGGTGCCCCCGCCCGGCGTGCCATCAGTCCTTGGCGGTGCGGCGCTTCTTGTCGGGATCGAAGAAGGGCATCTGGCTGGTGGTCGCCGCAATCGGTCCATGCGTGCCGCAGCGCACCTCGAGGCTGGTGCCATTGACCGCGCAATCCACCGGCAGCCGCGCAATCGCCACGGTCCAGTCGTTCAGCGGCGAATACATCGCCTGTGTCACCAGCCCGACCTGTGTGCCGTCACGGAAGACCGGCGCGCCGTTGCCGGGAACGTTCTTGCCCTCGAGCTTCAGGCCCCAGATCTTGAACCGCTCTTTCCCCTTCAGCCGGTAATGTTCCTCGGCCCCCCGGAAGCCCACCTTGCCGGGCGAGACGGTGAAATCGAGACCAAGCTCCCAAAGCGTGTCGCCGGGGCCTTCGTCCTCGAACGGGTACATCTCGGAATTGTCGTAGGGGAAGAACAGAAGGTAGCTTTCCGCCCGCAGCATATCCAGCGTCGTGAAGCGGCAGGGGATGATCCCCATCTCCGCGCCTTCCTCGAGGATCCGGTCCCAGATCATCGGCGCGTCCTGACCGCGGATGAACAGCTCGTACCCACGTTCGCCGGTGTATCCGGTGCGCGAGATCATCGCGGGCTTGCCGAACAGCGAGGTCTGCAGGATGCCGAAATAGGGCAGGGCGCGGATGCCCGGCACGTGCTTTTCAATGTAATCGACGGCAAGCGGCCCCTGCAGAGACAGGTCGTGCAGGTTGTCGTCAAAGCGGATCGACACATCGCGGCCCGTCGCGGCCATGGTCAGCTGCTCGTGCCCCTGACCCGAGCCATGGACCACCATGAAGGTGTTGGGGCCAAGGCGGTAGATCACGCAGTCGTCGACGAACTTGCCCGCATCGTTCAGCATGCAGGCATAGACCGCGCGGCCCGGCATCAGCTTTTCCATGTTGCGGGTCGTCGCGCGCTCGATCACGTGGCTGGCGGCCGGTCCTGTGATCATCACCTTCTTGAGGCCCGAGACATCCATCAGCCCGGCCTTGGTGCGGATCGCCATGTATTCGGCATCCGGATCGCCCTTGGAATAGGACCAGGCGGTGCCCATCCCGCTCCAGTCCTCAAGGTCCGAACCGAGTGCGCGGTGCCGGTCACCGAGTGTCGAGAAACGCCAGGAATTGGTCATGTGAACCCCCCGTTGATCCTGTTGTTGATGCGACTTTGAAAGCAAGCCGGACGGAAATCAACACTCATATGCGAATTTCTTTCCCGTCAGGAATGAACTGCCTGCTTATCGGGCAGGCGCGTCGCGCAGGCGCGGCAGCGCATGGCCTCGGGCCTGCCGGGCGTGTCGCCCCGATTGCCGGACTGCGCCAGTTTCCACGGCCCGGCCCGGGCTGTCCAGCCCGGTCGCTTCATCACCGGCAGGATCGGTCGGGCGCCGCATCCCGGCGCGCCCACGGTTTAGACCGTGTCCAGATAAAGCTCGATCTGCTGCGCGGGGCTGAGTTCGGCCATGTAATGCAGCTCCTGCCGCTTGGTCAGGACGAAATTGTCGATCAGAAGCCGCGGAAAGATCCGTTCGGCCAGCACCGAACTGTTGAAGCCCTCGATCGCCTCGGCCCAGGTCGCAGGGATCTGGCGCAGGTCCTGCTCATAGGCATTGCCGATGATCGGCGGCGGCGGGTCGAGCGCGTCCTCGATCCCGATCAGGGCCGAGCCAAGGACGGCTGCCAGAAGCAGATAGGGGTTCACGTCACCACCCGCGACGCGGTGTTCGATCCGGCGCGCTGCAAAACTGCCGCCGGGCACCCGGATCGAGGCGGTGCGGTTGTCATAGGCCCAGCATATGCCGGTGGGGGCATGGGCCTCGGGCACAAGGCGCTGATAACTGTTGGCATGAGGTGCGAAGATCAGTGCAAGGTCCGGGATCGTGCTCAGGCAGCCGGCGATGGCGTGGCGCAGGACGGCCGTGCCGTCATGGGTGCTGTTGGCAAAGATGTTGCGTCCCTCGGTATCCTCGATCGAGAAATGGGTATGCAGCCCGTTGCCCGCGAAATCCTCATAGGGTTTGGCCATGAAGCTGGCCGCCATCCCGTGCCTTCGGGCAAGGCCCCGGACCAGCATCTTGAACAACCAGGCGTCGTCGGCGGCCCTGAGTGCATCGGGCACATGGACAAGGTTGATCTCGAACTGGCCCAGACCCACCTCGGAAATCGCGGCCTCGGCGGGAATGTCCATCGCCTCGCAGGCGTCGTAGAGCTCGGTAAAGAATCCGTCGAAGGCATCGAGCGCGCGCAGTGACAGGATGTCCGCGCCGGTCCGCCGCTTGCCCGAGCGCGGGCTCTTGGGCTGGCGGAGCTCCTGGCCGCTGTCATCGACGAGGTAGAACTCCATCTCGGTTGCCACCACCGGTGTCAGCCCGCGGGCATCGTAGCGTTCAAGCACGCGGGCCAGGGCCTGGCGCGGATCGCCCTCGAAGGGCGCGCCGTCTTCGGTGAACATCCACAGCGGCAGGAGCGCCGAAGGCGTGGACAGCCAGGGCATGGGCACATAGCCCCGTTCGGTCGGACGCAGGACACCGTCGGGATCGCCGATCTCGAAGACCAGCGGGCTGTCGTCGACATCCTCGCCCCAGATATCGAGATTGAGCACCGACAGGGGAAAGCGCGTGCCTTCCTCCTCGATCTTGCGGGCGAATTTCACCGGCACCCGCTTGCCGCGCGCCTGACCGTTCAGATCGGCCGCGCCGCAGCGGATGTTGCGGATCTCGGGATGGTCGTCAAGCCAGCTCATCGGATCACCTGGGGTCTGTAGCGGATCCGTGGCCGTACCTCCTGCGGGAGATGACGGTTGAGGCGCCGGTTGATCAGGCCGAAGATGCCGATGATCACCAGCGTCAGCAAGATGAAATAGCCCGCAAGAATGGGGTAGGGGACAAAGGGGTTGAAGGTCCGGTCCGCGAAGTAGCGCGCATAGTACAGCGCATCGCCCGACTGCTGAACCGCCGGAAAGCCCGAAAAGAAGACCAGCGTCGTGGCGTGAAACAGAAAGATCGCCTCGTTCGTGTAGGCAGGCCAGCCCAGCCGCAACATGGTCGGCCAGATGATGCGGCGAAACCGGCCCCAGCCCGACAGGCCGAAGGCATCGGCGGCCTCGAGATCGCCCTTGGGGATCGACCGCAGAGCGCCGTGGAAGATCTCGCCCGAATAGGCCGAGGTGTTGAGGAACAGAACGATGGTCGCCCCCACGCCGGCTGATGTCAGCACGCCCAGCCCGGGGAAAGCGCCGCGGATGTTGATAAACAGGAAGTAGCCGAAGAAGAACTGGATGAACAGCGGCGAGCCGCGGAAGATGAAGATGAACCAGGCACAGGGCTTGCGCAGCCATGGGCTGGCTGCGTCCTTGCCGAGGGCAAGTGCCATGGCAAGGAAAAAGCCCGCCGACAGGGCGATGACGGCGAAATACACGTTCCAGATCAGGCCCGATCCGATCAGCACGAACTGATCGCAAAGCGTGATGTTCGAAGTCGGCAGCTGCCGCGCGCCGATCCCGATCGAGCGCAGCCAGTCGGCCGAAAGGGCCCCGGCGCAGGTCATGTGGCGGCCCCCGAATTTGCCAAAATTCGGCTGGCGGCCGAAATTGCCCAATTGCGGCCTTTCCCTGCGTGGCGCCTCATGCGGCGGCCCGGCGTTGCGCTTCGCCCGCGGCGGTGGCCTGGCCATGCGACAGCCGCCGCATGATCCGTTCCAGCACGACCTCGGACACCCGCGTGAAGGCAAGGTAGAAGACCAGCAGGAACAGGAAGTACCACATCCGCCAGTCGCCATGCGGAAAGGCGGTGAAGCGCGGGGTCTGGGTTGCACCCAGCTCGCGCGCCCAGAAGACGATGTCGCGGATCCCCAGCAGGAACAGAAGCGGCGTGGCCTTGATCAGCACCATCCACAGGTTCGACAGGCCCGGCAGCGCATAGACCCACATCTGCGGCACAATGATGCGACGAAACACCTGGCCCTGCGTCATGCCATAGGCCTCGGCCGTCTCGATCTGCGCGCGGGGCACGGCGCGCATCGCACCAAAAAGCACATTGCCCGCAAAGGCGCCGAAGACGATCGAGAAGGTCAGGACCGCGACAAGGAACGCATAAGTATCATGGACATATTGCGGCGCATTGTTCTGCGGCAGCTTGGCCGCGGCGCAGACGATGAAATCGCTCCCCTGGCGGATCGGCTGGTCCCAGTCGGGGCAGCGGATCTGGTGAAGCACCCATTCGAAGGCCTGGTCCAGCGCGATGACGAAGAACAGGAAGAAGGCGATGTCCGGCACGCCGCGCACGATGGCGATATAGCCCTTGCCCAGCCATGACAGAGGCGCGATGCGTGACCGAGCAAGGATCGCGCCGCCAAACCCGAAGGCCAGCGACACGGGCGCGGTGATCGCCAGCAGCAGAAGCACCGTCCCGAACGCATAGTAAAGGTTCATGTGCTTGGGCGTCGTCAGATAGCACAGCATCCAGCGGGTGCTGTCCAGACTGGCCGGATCGGTACAGAAGCCAAACATGCGTTGCGCGGGGCAACCCCGGGGGCGGCGGCAACCGCCCCCGGGGCGTCACCTGATCACTGGACCGAATCCTCCGCGAACCAGCGCGCCTGAAGTTCGGCAAGCGTGCCGTCTTCCGCGACCGAGGCGATGGCCGTGTTGAACGCCTCGAGCAGATCGACATCCGACTGGCGCAAGCCCAGCGCCACGCCGCCGCCCAGCGGCACGCGGTCGCCCACGAAGGACAACTCGCCGCCCGAAGCCTCGACCAGCGGCAGCAGGTAGTCGAAATCGGCAAAGACTACATCCGCCTCGCCCGAGCGCACGGCGGCCACGGTTTCGTCCGGCGTCGAGAATTCCAGCAGCGTCGCATCGCTTTCGGCGATGAAACCCGCCTGGATCGTCGCCACCTGGGCCGCCACCACGCCGTTGATATCGGCGTCAGGCGTCAGGCCGACATAGGCGCTGGGCGTAGGCGGATAGTATTCGGTCGAAAATGCGATGACCTCGGCCCGGGCCTCGGTCACGCTCATCCCGGCGATGATCACGTCGAAATTGCCCGAGACAAGGTTCGGGATGATCGTATCCCAGTCATTGACGACCCATTCGCAGGTCAGCCCGGCGCGCTCGCACAGCTCGTCGCCCAGTTCCCGCTCGAAGCCGTCGACTTCGCCGTTGTCGTTGATGAAGTTCCACGGAGGATAGGCACCCTCGGTGCCCATGCGCACCACGTCCTGCGCGGCGGCGGCACCGCCCAGAAGGGCCAGCGCGGCGGTGGTGATGATCAGTTTCTTCATGACGTTCTCCCTGCTTGGTGATGGATGTCTTGTCCGCAACGGATCAGGCGCATGGTTCATGCCGCCATGGTGGCCGACAGAAAGCCCCGCAACCGTTCCGACCGCGGCGCGCCGAAGACGGTCTCGGGCGGGCCTTCTTCCTCGATCCGGCCCTGATGAAGAAAGACGACATGGTCGCTGACATCCGCGGCCAGCCGCATGTCATGGGTCACGATGATCATGGTGCGCCCCTCGTCGGCCAGAGCCTTGATCACGCGCACCACCTCCTGTTCCAGTTCGGGGTCAAGCGCGGATGTAGGCTCGTCGAAGAGAAGCGCCCTCGGTTCCATGCACAGCGCGCGCGCGATCGCCGCGCGCTGCTGCTGGCCGCCTGACAGCATCGCCGGATAGGCATCGGCCTTGTCGGCGATACCGACCTTGGCAAGATAACCGCGCGCGGCCTGTTCCACCTCGGCCCGGTCGCGCTTCAGAACGGTAAGAGGCGCCTCCATCACGTTCTGAAGGATCGTCAGATGCGCCCAGAGATTGAAGCTCTGGAAGACCATCGACAGGTTGGTGCGGATGCGGATGAGTTGCGCCTTGTCGGCCGGACGGCGATGGGCACCCTGACCCGCCCATTTCACCGGCTCGCCGCAAAAGATCACGTCGCCCTGCTGGCTGTCCTCGAGCAGATTGCTGCAGCGCAGGAGCGTGGACTTGCCCGACCCGGACGAGCCGATCATCGCCACCACATGCCCCGCAGGTGCCGTGATCGACACGCCCTTGAGCACATCCAGAGGGCCGAAGGATTTGTGCAGGTCGCGGATTTCGATGACCGGGGTGGCGTTGTTCACGTCTGGCTTTATCCCTGTTTGGCCAAGTTGGGCCGATTTGCGGGCTGATTGCAACGCTTGTGGCGGGCCGATTGCAACATTCTGCAAACATTGTCCAACATTTTGGCATGTGACCCGCCTTTGCCGTTTACCGCTGACGTCCCGGCCCGGCCCGCCCCGGCCCGAAAGCGGCGCGGCGCCTCATGGGGCGGGGCGCGCCGGGGGTTCGGGTGGAAGGGGCAGCGCGTAGGCGGCCTCGGGCAGGGCGACGATCCGCTTCAGGCCAAGGCAGTCCCGATGATCGGGCGGCAGCGCGGCGATGGCGTCGGCAATCGCCGCGCGATAGGGCAGGGGGTCCTGGCCCGCGCGGGTGATGAAGCTTTGCCCCGGACTGGCAAGGCTGCGCCCGATGACGCGGACGGCGCGGGTCGCCGGCTCCCAACGCTGACAGTTGCGAAATGTGACGGCGTCGATGGCGGCAAGGTCGGCGCGGCCTTCGGCCACGGCGCGCAGGCTTTGGACATGGGCGCCGGTCTGCAGCGCGGGGTTCAGCCTCAGCCCGAGGGTGGCGGCCGTCCCGACCGGCGCACCCCAGCCGGAATTGGACAGTCCCTCGTTATAGGCAAAGCGATGGGTCGCGCAGTCTTCCAGCGTTCGGGCCGGATCATCCGAACGCACGATGAACAGGCTGTAGTATTCCCCCGGACCTGCCCCGGGCAGGCCGTAATCGGATGCCCCGATCAGTGTCACCCGCCCCCGGAACCGCGCGCGAAACGGCAGGTTGCAGATCTGCCCCAGCACCAGATCCGACCGCGCCCAGCCCTCCATATGCCCGACCGTCCGGTCCAAAGCCTCGGGCGCGGCAAGCCCGCGCGCGCGCAGGCCATCGCGGATCAGGATCCAGAGTGCGTCATGCGCCGCAGCGTTTTCGGGTCGGTCATACATGGGAAGGCTTGCGAACACCGGCCCCTCAGCCCCCGAACTCCGAACCCCGATTGCCCGAACCCCTGCGGGCCATCTCCGGCCTCAGCCGCCACCGGCGGCGATGCGCGCCTCGACCCGCTGCCTCGCAAGGCCGCTTTCGGGATCGCTGACCCCCAGAAGCGGCGCGATCATCCGCAGCAGCGACAGTTCGTGCGCATCCTTCTCCCCGTCGGCCAGCACCACATCCCACAGTGCCTCGATCACGCCGATCCGCTCTTCATAGGGCACCGCTTCCTTGATCGCGCGGGTGAAGCGGACGGTATCGGGTGCCTCATGTTCAAGCGCCTCGCCCTGTGCACGCAACCGGGCCGCCTCGACCGGGTTCAATGCGTAGCGGCAGGCAAGCAGCCGGTCGATCCGGGCGATCTCCTCGACCGCGAGATTGCCGTCGGACTTGGCGATGCGCACAAGAAGTGCCGACAGCGCGATCCTTGCGTCGGGATCGGGCATCGGCTGCGGTTCGGGCATCAGAAGCGTGCGAAGAAAATCTGCAAACATGACCGCGATATACGGGCTGTGCGCCCGAGGGAAAACCCCTCAGATCGCAATCTCGCGCCGCCGTGTGAGTCCCGAGACCGCGTTCAGCACGATCGCCGCCATGATCAGCGCCCCGCCCTGCAGCACGATCACACTGGGCACCTCGGCCAGCACGAGCCAGCCCCAGACCGGGGCAAGCACGATCTCGATCATCGCCAGAAGCGCCAGTTCGCTGGCTGGCACCACCCGGCTGCCGGCCGTGAAAAGCGTCATGCCCAGCCCCAGAAGCACGGCCCCCATCGCAAGGCTGATCCAGATGTCATGCGCCGAGGGCAAGAGCGGCAACCCCTGCGCCCCAAGCACGACGGCCGAGACGATCATCGAAAAGACGGCCCCGAGGATCACCGTGGGCAGCATCTCGCCCCCCTTGCCGCGGCGCAGCGAAATGGTGAAGACCGCAAAGCCCAAAGCCGATCCCAGCGCCGACAGATTGCCGACCAGCGCGCCTTCGGTCAGGTCGGTGCCGCCGATCATCCACCAGATGCCAAGGCCGGCCAGCCCGATCGCCACCCATGTGGCGGGGCGGACCCGTTCGCCCAGGATGATCCGGCCCAGAAGCGCGGTCAGAAAGGGCGAGGCGCTGAACAGGAACACCGCATTGGCCAGCGGCAGGACCTGGATCGCATGGATGCCGCCGCCGAAAGCCGCGATCAGGCCGGTGGCCCCGACAACGCCCGTCCAGCCGATGCCTGTCAGCCGCGCCAGCAACTCTCCGCCCGAGCGCCACCAGACGAAGACCGCCAGCACCGGGATCATCCCCAGCGAGCGCCACAGCAGCACCTGCCAGACATCCGCCGCCTCCAGCAGCCGGATGCCGATCCCGATCAGCGACCAGAGGGTACCGGCGAGCGCCACCATCGCGACGCCTGTGCCATATCGAGTCGCTGACATGTTACCGCCTCCCCGCGCCTTTCCTTATGCGCGCCGGTTTGCCGGGTCCATCCTTTCTGCGACAGCGCATGCCGGTTTAGTGCCGCGCCGGGGCCAGCGTGGCGAACCGCTCGGACAGCCGTGCCGCCTCCTTTGCGAGGCCATAGGGCGGGTTCACGGTGAAGAGACCCGATCCGTGCATCCGGTGGCCGGATCGGGCGGGGGGGAAGCGCACCTCGTGGCGCAAGCTGCCGGGGATCGCGGCAAGGCGGGCAAGCATCGGGTCATGCGGCGCGCCCTCGAGCAGCGGATACCACAGCATCACGATGCCCACCGGCCATTTGCGGTGCAGCTTGAGGACAAGTTCCGCCATGCCGGCGTAATCGTCCTTCACCTCATAGCTCGGGTCGATCAGGCACAGCCCCCGGCGCGGCTCGGGCGGGGTCAGCGACAGGGCAAGCTCTGCCCCGTCGCGTTTGTAAAGACGCAGCGTGGGCCCGTCGCCGGGGCGGTGCAGCGCGGTTTCCAGCGCGGCATGTTCCTGCGGGTGCAGTTCGGCGAGGTGGATCGTGTCCTCGGGCCGGAGCAGCCTGTCGGCGATCAGCGGCGAGCCGGGATAGGCCGTGGCCCCGTGCGCCGCGCGGGTCGCGGCCAGCGCGCGGGCGTAAGGGTGGGCGGCGTCGAACCACGCCCCGGCCCGCGCGATCCCGGCCTGCGCCTCGCCCGTCTTCAGCGCCTCGGGGGCGGCAAGGTCGTAAAGGCCGCGCCCGGCATGGGTTTCGATATAGCTGAGCGGCTTGGGCTTCTGCGTGAGGTAGTCGAGCGCATGGGCCAGCAGCGCATGCTTCTGCACATCGGCAAGGTTCCCCGCGTGGTAGATGTGCTGGTAGGAGAGCATGGGCGGCCCCTCGGTCAAATGTGCTGCTGGGGTTCGCGCCCCGATCTAACGATGCCTAGTGGTTCAATCCAGTATACTAATTTGCCTTTTCATTTCTGGCCGCAACTGCCGCTTCCAGTTGCGCGAGTCCATCTTTGAATCCATTGATATAGAATCCATACCGGCTGGGAAACAGCTTTGAGTTTTTTGACCAATCACTGTATTTCCAGCCAATCTCGCAAAGGGTGGAAATTGCGTAAACGAAATCGAGAGACCTTAGGCTCAAGTTTCAACTGCAACACCCAGAGCCCGAAGGGCGTAGGATG